>NZ_JALCZC010000031.1:0-34834 GCF_022690805.1 Anaeromyxobacter sp. SG66 | reverse complement strand
GGCGGCCCCCCCCCCCCCCCCCCCCCCACCCCCGCCCCCCCCCCCCCCCCCCCCCCCCCCCCGCCGCCCCGCTCCCGGACGGCGGCGTCGAGCCGGGCACCCGCCTCCACGCCGACTTCGTGGGCCGCATCCAGGGCTACATGGAGAAGGCCATCCGCGAGGCCAAGGTGCACACGAGCTGGACGAGCCCGAACGAGGACTACGAGTCCGGCGTCCGGACCTTCGTCGAGCGGTGCCTCTCCGCGACCCCCTTCCTCGCCGACCTCACCGCCTTCGCGGGGCGTACGGCGGCGGCGGGGCGGCTGTCCTCGCTCGCGCAGGTGGCGGTGAAGTGCGCCGCGCCGGGCGTGCCGGACGTGTACCAGGGCTGCGAGCTCTGGGACCTCTCGCTCGTCGATCCCGACAACCGGCGCCCCGTGGATTACGGGCTGCGCGCGCGCACGCTCGAGGCGCTCTACGCGGAGGTCGCGCGCGGCCCCCACGCGCGGCGCGCGCTCGCGCGGCAGGTGTCCGCGCCGGAGGCGCTCGCCGACGGCCGCGCCAAGCTCCTCCTCCTCCACGCGGCGCTGCACGCACGCCGGGAGCACCGCGAGCTCTTCCTCGCCGGCGACTACCGGCCGGCGCTCGCCGAGGGGCCGCACGCGCGGAGCGTGTTCGCGTTCGCGCGGGCGCACGCCGGGAACGGCGGCCGCGCCGCGCTCTGCGTGGTGCCGCGCCTCGTGCTCGGCCTCATCGAGGCGGGCGGCGGGCGGATCCGCTGGGAGGGGGCGATCCCCGTGCCGCACGGCCTGCCGCGCCGCTGGCGCGACGTCGTGACCGGCGCGGTGCGCGAGGGCGACGCGCTCCCCCTCGAGGCGCTCTTCTCCGACTTCCCGGTCGCGCTGCTCGTCTCGGAGTGAGCCGTGGCCGGCCGCGTCTACCTCGTCCGTCACGCGGACGCCGCCCCGCGGACGACCACCGACGCGGCCCGGCCCCTCACGCCCGCGGGCCGGACGCGCTTCGAGGCGCACGCGCGCGCGCTCGCGCCGTCGCTCGGGCTCGCGGCCGTGCTCACCTCGCCCCTCGAGCGCGCCCGCGAGACCGCCGCGCTGCTCGCCGCCGCGACCGCCGCGCCGGTCGACGAGGAGCCTGCGCTCGCCTCCGGCGCCTCGACCGGGCGCGCCCTCCTCGCCCTCGCCCGGCGGGTGTCCCCGGGGACCGCGCTCGTCGGCCACAACCCGGAGATCGCCGAGGCGGTCGCGCTCGCCGCAGGCCGCGAGCTGGCCGTGCCGCCCGGCGCGGTGGCGGCGCTGGAGCTCGCGCCCGACGGCGCGATCGCGCTCGCCTGGCTCCGGGCTCCGAGCGCCTGAGGGCGCCGCGGGGGCACCGCGCGATCGGCCAGGCAGCCGCCCGGCGGCGGTCCCCCTTGATCTCCCTCCCCCGCTGCGCGATGTTGCGCCCGCGAATTTACGGAGGAACCCCGTGCCGAGCGCGAGCAGAGATCTCGTCGAGAAGGCGGTCAACACGATCCGCATGCTGGCGGCGGACGCCGTGCAGCAGGCGAACAGCGGCCACCCCGGCATGCCCATGGGCGCGGCCGACATGGCCTTCGTCCTGTGGACGCGCCACCTGCGCTTCGACCCGAAGGAGCCCCGCTGGCTCGGCCGCGACCGGTTCGTGCTCTCCGCCGGGCACGGGTCGATGCTGCTCTACTCGCTCCTCCACCTCGCCGGCTTCGACTGCACCATCGAGGATCTCAAGAAGTTCCGGCAGATCCACTCCCGCACCCCCGGCCACCCGGAGTTCGGCTACCTGCCGGGCGTCGAGATCACGAGCGGCCCGCTCGGCCAGGGCTTCGCGAACGGCGTCGGCTTCGCGCTCGGCCAGGCGATGCTCTCGGCGAAGCTCGGCCCGGGGAATCCGCTCGAGGACCACTTCGTCTACGCGATCGTCTCCGACGGCGACCTCATGGAGGGCGTCGCCGCCGAGGCGGCGAGCTTCGCCGGCCACAACGCGCTCGGCCGCCTCGTCTACCTCTACGACGACAACGAGATCACCATCGACGGCCACACCTCCATCGCCTTCACCGGCGAGGACGTGACGAAGCGCTTCGAGGGCTACGGCTGGCACGTCCAGGAGGTCGAGGGCCGCGATCACGAGGCGATCGACCGCGCCATCGTGGCGGCCAAGGCGGAGACGGGGAAGCCGTCGCTCATCCGCGTCCGCACCACCATCGGCTTCGGCTCGCCGGCCAAGGCAGGCAAGTCGTCCGCGCACGGCGCGCCGCTCGGCGAGGCCGAGCTCGCCGCCACCAAGAAGAACCTCGGCTGGCCGGAGGAGCCGCGCTTCCTCGTGCCGGACGAGGTCCGCGCCTTCTGGCGCGAGGTGCAGGCCGAGAAGGCGCGCGAGGTCGAGGCCTGGCGCGCGAAGGAGCGCGGCTGGCGGCAGGCCCACGGCGAGAAGGCGGCGCTCCTCGACGTGCACGTCGAGCGCTGGGTGCCGGAGCGGATCCTCGAGCGCGTCCTCGACGGCGCCGCCGGCGCGGAGGCGACCCGCAAGCTCTCCGCCGCGACGATCCAGAAGATCGCGGCGCTCGTGCCGTGCCTCGTCGGCGGCTCCGCCGATCTCGCGGAGTCGAACCTCACCGACATCAAGGGCGGCGGCTCGTTCTCGCCCGCGAACCCGGCCGGCCGGAACGTCCACTACGGCATCCGCGAGCACGCCATGGGCGCCATCGCGAACGGCCTCGCCTACGACGGGCTCCACGTTCCGTTCACCGGCACGTTCCTGCAGTTCGCCGACTACATGCGCCCGCCGGTGCGCCTCGCCGCGCTCTCCGGCCTCCAGAACATCTTCGTCTGGACGCACGACTCGATCTTCCTCGGCGAGGACGGCCCGACCCATCAGCCCATCGAGCACCTCACCGCGCTGCGCGCGATCCCGAACCTCCACGTCTGCCGGCCCTGCGACGGCGACGAGGTGGCGGTCGCGTGGGCGCACGCGCTCACCCGGCGCGACGGCCCGACCGCGCTCATCCTCTCGCGCCAGAAGATCGCGCCCGTGAAGCGCGACGCCGAGTTCGACGCAGAGGCGGCGCTCCGCGGCGCCTACGTCGTCGCGGGTCCGGAGGGCGCGCGCTTCGCGATCCTCGCGACCGGCGCGGAGGTGGCGCTCGCGCAGGCCGCCCTCGAGCTCCTCGCGCAGAAGGGGCTCCGCGGGCGGCTCGTCTCGGTGCCGTGCCTCGCGTGCTTCGAGGCGCAGCCGAAGGGCTGGCGGGACGAGGTGCTCCCGCCCGCGCTTCCGGCCGTGGCGCTCGAGGCGGCGCGCGGGATCGAGTGGTGGAAGCTCGTGGGCAAGGACGGGCTCGTCCTCGGGATCGACCGCTTCGGGGCGAGCGCCCCGGAGAAGGCGCTCGCCGAGGAGTTCGGCTTCACGCCCGCGAAGGTCGCGGCGCGCGTCGAGTCCTGGCTCGCGGCGCGGTGACCCTCGGCGCGCGCCGCTCCCTCGCGGCGCTGCGCCACGGCACCTTCAAAACGCATCGCGCGCCCGCCCCGCACCCCTCCACGGGGCGCGCGGCAAGCGCGCGGCGTCGATACGCGATCGAGTGACTGCGCCCGGCCGCTTCGGCGGTGGGGCGACGACCTGCGTGCTGCTAGCGAGCTACGACGGCGGAGGAGGCCGTCGCGGCAGGCTGCGGCTGCGCCGGGACGACGGGGCGCGGCTCGATCCGCTCACCCTTCGCGAGCATCTTGAGCGAGAGGGCGAGGAGGCTCGCGAGGAGCTCGCCGGAGCCGGGGACGTCGAGCTTGCGGTAGATGCGCTTGCGGCGCGCGCGGATGGTCTCCGGCGAGACGCCGGCCGCAGCCGCGGAGTCCTTGCAGGCGAAGCCCTGGGCGATCCGGAGGACCTCGGCGCGCTCCGCAGGCGTGAGCGTCGTGCCCTCCATGAACTTGGCGGCGAACGGCGTGAGGATCTCGATATCGATCTGAGCCATCGTTTCTTCCCCGGAAGGGCCCTGAATGTAGGGCCGTTTCGCCGACCAAATCGAGACTCAGCCGAGCAACTGCTGCCCCACCGCACCCCTGCTCGGTCGCCCGTCGTCGGCGATGGGGACGATAATAACGCCCCACACGGTTGCCACCCCCCGGGCACAACTATTTTCTAACCCCCCGTTTCGACGGCCCAATTATGGCTCGTGGTCCCGGCAGGGGCTGAGGCGGATGCCCGTCTGCTCCCCCAGCTGTATCCCCGCTTCACGGGACCCGGTTTCTCGGTAGCGGAGCCCCGCTGCCGTCGCGGACGGTGCCGCCGTTCGCCGGCTCCCGCCCCGGCGGCCGGATCACCGCGAGCCCGTCCGCGCCCGCCTGGGTCGCCGCGACGAGGTCCGCCTGCTCCTCCTCGCGCTCGCGGATCCGCTCGGCCACGCGCGCCCGCACGAGCTCGGAGCCCGAGCCGTCGCCGCCGTCCTCGGCCCGCCGGTAGCGAAGCACGAGGGCGAGCTGCTCCCAGAGGGCGTCGCGCAGCTCGCTCTCGCCCGAGCCCGCCCCCGCCCCGCCGAGGACGGCGAGCTCGACGCGCGTCGACAGCGGGTAGCTCGCGTCGAGCAGGGAGAACCGCACGCCGCCGCCCGTCGCCTCGACGCGCACCGCGCGCCCGCCGAAGGGCATCACGATGGGCCCTCTCGCGAGCGCCGCGCGCGCGGCGGCCGGATCGGCGCCGGGCTCGCGCCCGGCGAGCTCTCGCGGCGAGGGGCGCAGCTCCGTGAGGAGTCCGCGGAGCTGGTCGATGCCGATGACGACGTTCAGCCCCTGCGCCCCGCGGTAGCCCGCGTGGTAGATGCCGACGAGCTCGGGCTCGCCGGTGGCGCAGGAGACCGCGAGCACCGGGCTCCCCGAGCTGCCGAGGTTGAGGAGCGCGTCCACCGCGAAGTCCTCGTGGTCCCAACCCCGGTCGAGGTCGCGCTGGCCGACCGCGATGACGCGCCCCGCGTTGGCCGCGGGGAACGCGCCGAGCGGGAAGCCGCGCACGAGGACGGCGTCGCCCACGCGGAGCTCCTCCGCGCTGCCGGTGCGGTACGGCATCGTCCGGAGCTTCGCCGGGGCCGAGAGCACCGCCACGTCGAGCGCCGGGTCGGACACCACCGGGGTGAGCGCGAGCTGGGCCGGCGCGTCCTGCTCCGCCTCGTTCGCGACGATCCGGATCTCCTCGCGCACGCGCCGCGAGCCGGGCGGCACGCCCTCGAGCTCGACCCCGTCGCCGGTCACCTCGGGGAAGTCCACCACGTGGTGGTTCGTGGCGAGGAGCGCCTCCTCCCCGCGCAGCCGGTAGGCGAAGCCGGTGCCGTGGCGGACCTTCGTGTAGTACTGCCGGCGGAGCTTTCCCCCGCGGCCGTACGAGAGCTGCTCGTACACCGCGGTCGCGCGCAGGCAGTACACGTAGTCCGCCGCGGGCCGCGCCTCGCGAGCGCGCGCGCCGGGCTTCATCGCCGAGAGGGTGTCCGCGTACCGCCCGGCGCACTCCACCCGCGGCGCGCCGCGCTCGGCGGCCGGTGCGGGGGCCGCGGCGGCGACGCCGAGGGCCAGGGGCAGGAGCGCACGGGCGGCGCGGACGTGCATCGAGAGGAAGCTAGGTGCCCGCCGAGCGGACGGCGCCTGCGACGAAGGGTCCTCCCGGCCGGTCCCCCGGCGCACTGCCAGGCGCCGCTCCGGCGCGGCTCCCGGCGGAGGTGCCTTTGGCGCGCGCTGCGGGTCCCCGGCTCCGGGCTCTACGCCTCGATGGCGCGAGAGGCGGCGGCTCGCCGCCTCCCCATCACCTCGCGCCGGGCGTCCCCTTCGTGAACCCCTCCGGCCAGCGCGCGAGCCGCGCCGTCTGCCGCGCCGTCTCTGCGGCGAGCGCGTCCCAGTCGAACGAGAGCGTCACGAGGTTCCCTGCCGGCTCGACTCCGACCGGGACCGGCACCTCGGGGCGCAGCGGCAGGAGCCCGGGGATGCGGGCGACCAGGATCCGCTCCGCCTCGGGGCCGGCGAGCCAGCCCGCGAGGGCGCGCGCGCCGTGGGAGGCGCCGCGGAGGAGCGCGACCGCCGTGGGGAGCGCGACGGCGCCGGCGCCGACCTGATCCGGGTAGACGACCTCGAGCGGCGCCGCGCTGGCGGCGGCAGCCGCGCCCTCGAGCGAGCCGGCGAGCCCGAACGCCGCCCCGCCCGAGGCGACGCGCGCGCGGACCTCGCCGTCCGAGGCGGCGAGCTGCGGCGCGTTCTCGGCGACGAGCGCGAGGAACCGGCCCGCGCTCTTCTCGCCGTACGCGAGGGTGAGCGCGGCGACCGTCACCGGACCGGCGCCCTGTCCGAGCGGGACGAGCGCGAGCTTGCCGCGGGCGCGGCGGTCGGCGAGGTCGCGCAGGTTCGAGGGCGCGAACGGGAGCCGGGCGCGGGGCGACACGAGCAGCACGCGCGCGCGGGCGCCGAGCGGCGCGAAGCGGCGCCGCGCGTCCCGCCAGCGCGCCGGGACGTCCTCGGCGGCCGGGGCGCTGCCGGGGTCGAGCCGCTCGCGGAGCGCGAGCGCCTGGGCCGGATCGCCGGCCCAGACGAGCTCCGCCTCGTCGGCGCGGGCGACGCGGACGACGCGCGCGATCCCGCGGTGGGCGGCGACCTCGACGAGGACGTCCGCGGGCAGCTCCGCCGCGACGAAGACCTTCACCTCGGGGAGCGTCCGCGCCGGGCGCGAGCAGGCGAGCGCGAGCGCGAGCGGGAGCACGGCGAGGACGCGGCGGCGCGCGATGGCGGTCATGGCGGCCTCGGGCGAGGCGCCTCGCGGAAGTGCGGGCGCGGCGCGCGCCCGGCAATGTAACATCCTCGCGTGGCCCCCCAAGGACGCATCGCCCTCGCGCAGGTGAACACCACGGTCGGGGACTTCGCCGGCAACGCCGCGAAGATCCGCGCCGTCACGGAGCGCGCGCGCGCCGACGGCGCGGCGCTCGTGGTCTTCCCCGAGCTCGCCCTCTGCGGCTACCCGCCGCGCGACTTCCTCGATCTCCCCGAGTTCCTCGAGCGCGCGGCGCGCACGCTCGCCGAGCTCGCCGCGCCGGCCGAGTGGTCCCGCGGCATCGCGGTCGTCGTCGGCTTCCCGGAGGGCGTCCCCGGCGCGCCGCCGCCGGGCGTCTACAACTCCGCGGCGCTCATCTCGGAGGGCCGCGTCGTCGCGGTCGGGCGCAAGTCGCTCCTGCCCACCTACGACGTGTTCGACGAGACGCGCTACTTCCTGCCGTCCGAGGCGTCCACGGCGGCCGACGCGGGGGGCGTGGGGCTCCGCCTCGGCCTGTCCGTCTGCGAGGACGTCTGGAACGACAAGCGCTTCTGGGTGCACCCGCGCTACGCGCGCGACCCCATCGCGGAGCTCGTGAAGGCGGGCGGCGCGGGGCTCGTCGTGAACATCTCCGCCTCGCCCTACGCCATGGGCAAGCCCGCCCTGCGCGAGCGGATGCTCGCGGCGAGCGCGGCCGGCCACCACGCACCCATCGCCTACGTGAACCAGGTGGGCGGCAACGACGCGCTCATCTTCGACGGAGGGTCGATGCTCGTGGGCCGGGACGGCGCGATCCTCGCGCGCGCCCCGCTCTTCGAGGAGGTGCTCCTCGTCGCCGACCTCGCGACGGGCGCCTCTGCGACCATCCGGCTCGACGGCGAGAAGGTCGCCGTCGCCGCGGGCGCCGCCGATCCCGAGGCGGACGAGGTCCACTGCGCGCTCGTGCTCGGCGTCCGCGACTACGTGCGCAAGTGCGGCTTCAGGAGCGCGGTCGTCGGGCTCTCCGGCGGGATCGACTCCGCGCTCACCGCCTGCCTCGCCGCCGACGCGCTCGGGCCGGAGAACGTCCTCGGCGTGGCGATGCCGTCCCGCTACAGCTCGAGCCACTCGCGGGAGGACGCCGCCGCGCTCGCGGAGAACCTGGGTCTCCCTTTCAAGGAGATCTCGATCGAGCCGATGCACGCCGCGTTCATGGCGCAGCTCGAGCGCGCCGAGGGGAAGCCCCTCGGCGACCTCGCCGAGCAGAACGTCCAGGCCCGCATCCGCGGGCAGATCCTGATGGCGATCTCGAACGACACGGGCGGGCTCGTGCTCTCGACCGGCAACAAGAGCGAGCTCGCGGTCGGCTACTGCACGCTCTACGGCGACATGGCCGGCGGCCTCGCCGTCATCGGCGACGTGCCGAAGACGCTCGTCTACCGCGTGTCACGCGCCGCGAACGCGCGCGCGGGCCGCACGCTCATCCCCGAGCGCACCTTCACGAAGCCGCCCTCCGCGGAGCTGAAGCCCGGCCAGGTGGACCAGGACTCGCTGCCGCCCTACGAGATCCTCGACGACATCCTCGAGGCCTACGTCGAGGAGCGGCTCCCGCTCGACGCCATCGTCGCGCGCGGCCACGCGGAGCCGGTCGTGCGGCGCGTGCTGCGCATGGTCGTCGCGAGCGAGTACAAGCGCCGCCAGGCGGCGCCGGTGCTCAAGGTGAGCGAGAAGGCGTTCGGCGAGGGGCGGCGGTTCCCGATCGCGCACGGGTACCGGTACTGAGGAGAGGCGCCGCGGCCGCACCCCGGACGGTCGCCGACTCTTCTCCGGCGGTGCGGCTCGCCTTCACGCGCCGCCGCCATTAAGCCCACCCCATGATCGTCGTCGCCGTCCGGGATCTGCTCTTCCGCTCCAAGATCACCTCCGCCGCCGAGCGGCTCGCGGTGCCCATCGTGCTCGTGCCGCGCGACCGGCCGCTCGCGGACGTCGTCCGCGAAGCGCCGGGCGCGAGCGTGCTCGCGGATCTCAACCAGCCCGGCATCGTGAGTGAGCTCGCGGCGCTGAAGCGCGACACCGGCGCGCGCGTGGTCGGGTTTCTCGGCCACCTGCAGGCGGACCTCATCGAGGCAGCCGAGGAGGCCGGGGTCGACGAGGTGCTCACCCGCGGCCAGCTCACCGGCCGGCTCGACGAGGTGCTGCGGCGTGGGTGACGAACGTCCGGCCGCGCGAGGCCGCCGTGCACCTATGGCGAACGCGTGCGACCTTGCGCAGCACCTCTGCGTGACGAGCCGGCCAGCGAGCCTCCGTTAAGCTCCGCCCGGGCGCTGCGGCGCCCGACTCCTCGGAGGGAACACACCTTGAACGACCTGCTCCGGTTCCTCCACATCCTCTCCGCCTCGGCCTGGCTCGGCGCGACGCTCTGGGTCGCCGGCGACGTGCGGCGCACGCTGGCGCTCGGGCGGCCCTACCCGGCGGGCCTCGCGGCGCGCGTCGCACCCGCGATCACGCTGGACGTCGTCATGGGCGTCGCGACCGTGCTCACCGGGCTCCTCGTGCTCGCCTTCCAGGGCGTCCACCCGCGCACCGGCATCATGATCGGCTTCACGCTCACGCTGATCCGGATCGTCGTGGTGCTCGTCGGGCTCAGGCCGGCGTGGCGCGCGATCGCCGCCCGGCTCGGGGGCGGCCAGGACGTCCCGCCCGCGGATCCTGCCGTGAAGCGGATGGCGATGTGGTCCGGGATGGCCCACACGCTCTGGCTCATCGCGCTCGCGACGATGGTGTTCCCCATCTGATCGGTGACGCGACCGCTCGCCCTGCGACAGGCTCGGGGGAGCGGCCTTCACCTGGGGAACCGTCGACGCCGGTCTGCTCCCGGTGCGCCCGTCGAGCCACGGGAGGTCACGGACCGTCGCGCCCGCGGCGCGGACAGGACCTCAGAACAACCCGAGCGCCGCCGCGAGGAACAGCCAGAGCGGCGTGCCGCCGAGCAGGAGCAGCACCCACGCGGCCTGGAGCGCGCGGCGCCGGCGGTGGTTGGTGCCGGGGCGGGACGCGAGCGCGCGCAGCGCGCCTGCGCCGAAGCCGAGCAGGAACAGGGGACCGAAGACGACGAGGAGCGACGGGAGCGAGCGGGGGAGGCTCACACCTGCATCACTTCCTTCTCCTTCGCGGCGGTGATCTCGTCGACCTTCTTCACGCCCTCGTCGGTCTCCTTCTGCATCTTCTCGAGGGCCTTCTTCGCGTCGTCCGCCGAGATGTCGCCGTCCTTCTCCGCGACCTCGATGAGCTCCTTCGCGTCGCGGCGCTGGTTGCGGATGGCGACCTTGTGGTCCTCGCCCTTGTGCTTCACCTGCTTCACGATCTCCTTGCGGCGCTCCTCGGTGAGCGGCGGGATCGGGACGCGGACGAGGTCCTTGTCGGACTGGGGGTTCACGCCGAGGTTGGCGTCACGGATCGCCTTCTCGATCGGCGGGATCATGTTCTTCTCCCACGGCTTCACCATGATGAGCCGCGCCTCGGGGACGGAGAGCGTGGCCACCTGGTTGAGCGGCGTGGGCGTGCCGTAGTAGTCGACCTTGACGCCGTCGAGGAGGTGCAGGCTCGCGCGCCCGGTCCGCACCGCGGAGAGCTCGCGCCGCAGGTCGTCCAGCGTCTTCGCGATGCCGCCGTGCAGGTCGTTCAGGATGTCGTCCGCGACGCTCATGGCCCCTCTCCTCGCGTCCTACTTCTCGTCGAGCCGTCCGACGGTGGTCCCGATCGCCTCGCCGAGCACGACCTTGCGCACGTTCCCGCGCAGCGTCGAGTCGAACACGATGATCGGCAGGTCGTTGTCCATGCAGAGGCTGATCGCCGTCGAGTCCATCACCTTCAGGTTCTTCTTCAGGACGTCGATGTAGCTGAGCTGCTTGAACTTGGTGGCGGTCGGGTTCTTCTTCGGGTCGTCGGTGTAGACGCCGTCGACCTTGGTCGCCTTGAGCAGCACGTCCGCGTGGATCTCCATGGCGCGGAGCGAGGCGGCGGTGTCCGTCGTGAAGTAGGGGTTGCCGGTGCCGGCCGCGAAGATGACGACGCGGCCCTTCTCGAGGTGGCGGATCGCGCGGCGGCGGATGTAGGGCTCGGCGACCTGGTGCATCTCGATCGCCGACTGCACGCGGGTGTTCACGCCGATCTTCTCGAGCGCGTCCTGGAGGGCCATCGCGTTGATGACCGTCGCGAGCATGCCCATGTAGTCGGCGGAGGAGCGGTCCATGCCCTCCGTCGCGCCGGACACGCCGCGGAAGATGTTGCCGCCGCCGATGGTGAGCGCGACCTCGACGCCGAGCTCGACGCAGTCCTTCACGTCCTGTGCGATGGCGGAGAGGGTCTTCGGCGAGATGCCGTACTTGCCGTCGCCCATGAGCGCCTCGCCCGAAAGCTTGAGGAGGATGCGCTTGTAGCTGGGCTTGGGCGTCGCGGCTCGGTCGCTCGGCATGGTCGGCGCGTTCTACAGAAGGCCGCCGAGTCGGTCAAGGCGGCGCGGTTCGTGCGGAATTCTACCCGACGCGCGGGCGGCGCGCCGGGATCATGATCCGGCCGGGGCCGGGGCCCCCGCGCCGCGACGCCGACGGCGCTTCCCGCCGCGGTGCCGACGGCGGCGGCGCGAGCCCTCGGCGGCCTCGGGAGTGCCCTCGGCGCCCGTACGGGGGCTCTCGCCCCCGGCCGTAACCTCGACCGACGGGGTCTCCGTCGCGCCACCCGGTCCGGCCTCGGCGACAACCTCCCGTGTGCTCCCCTCGACGTGAGCGGGAGCGGCCGCAGGACCGCGGCGGCGCTCCGGCCCGCGCTCCGGCCGCGGGCGGCGCTCCTCGTGCTCCTCGCGAGGCGGCGGGCCGCCCGCGGAGGCGCGCCAGCGCTCGAGCAGCTCCTGCCCCTCGCCGGTCGCGGCGACGGAGATCTCGAGGAGCTGCACGGCGTCCTGGAAGTAGCTCTGGCCCGCGAGCCCGCGCCCGCGGCGGCGCCGCTTCTTCGACGGCTCGCGGAACGTCCGCAGGGCGTGGAGCGCGAGGCGGGTGCGCTCGGCGATCTTGCGCGGCAGGCGGGAGGTCTGGACGAGCGATGCGAGCAGCGCGTCCGCCGTGTCGTGGCCGCGCTCCGGGCCGGCGTGGTCGCCCGTCGCGTCCGAGTCGGGCGCCGCGATCGCGGGGCCGCCGAGGTGCATCACGATCGCGCCGAGCAGGACCGCGTCGGAGACCTCCTCGCCCGAGCGGACGAGCCGGTCGAGCGCGGAGAGGTGCGCGAAGAAGGCGCGTCGCCCGCGCTCTTCCCAGCCCTCGAGGGCCGCGGCGAGCGACGGCAGGATGACCGGCAAGGCGCCGCTCGCGCGGAGCAGCTCGAACGCGCGCGCCGACCCGCCGCAGCGGAGGATCTTGAAGATCTCCTCGAGCACGCGGGCGGGCGCGCAGCGCGCGAGCTCGCCCGCGTGGCGGCGCATGGCCTCGAAGGTGTCGGGCGAGATGGTGAAGCCGAGGCGCGCCGCGAAGCGGACGGCGCGGAGCAGCCGCACCGGGTCCTCGCGCATGCGGATCTCGGGGTCGCCGATGGTCGCGATCCGGTGCGCCTCGAGGTCCTCGCGCCCGCCGACGTAGTCGATCACCTCGCCGGTCGAGACGTCGTAGAAGAGGCCGTTCACCGTGAAGTCGCGGCGGACGGAGTCCTCCTCGGCGGTGCCGAAGACGTTGTCGCGGGTGATGAGCAGGTCGCTGTCGTCGGGGACGTCCTCGCCCACGTCCACCGGGTTCTTCCGGAAGGTCGCGACCTCGATCACCTTCCCGCCGCGGAAGTAGACGTGCGCGAGCCGGAAGCGCCGGCCGATGAGGCGGCAGTTGCGGAAGATGGCGCGGACCTCGCCCGGGTGGGCGTCGGTCGCGACGTCGAAGTCCTTGGGCTTGGCGCCGAGGAGCAGATCCCGCACGCAGCCACCGACGAAGTACGCGCGGTGGCGCATGTGCCTGAGCCGCGCGATGACCTTCACCGCGTCGGAGTCGAGCCGATCGAGCGGGATCTCGGGCGGGTGCTCCGGCGGCGGCTCCTCGGGAGGATCGAGCGCGAGGCCGGGTGGCGGGCGGTGCGGGCGGCTCTCTTCGACTTCTTCTTCGGGCGTTGCGGGAAACGGATCGGTCGGAGATCGGTCGTGCATGCAGTCGCCGGATCGGGGGGCGGTCCCGCGCCGAGGTGAACTCCCCGGCTCGCGGGAACGCGCCTGCACCGTCGGGCTCGTCCTTGGGGGCGTTGTAGCGAGCGGCGCGGCTTTGGTCAAACCCGTCGTGCGATCGCGGGGGTGCGCGGCTCACGCGCGTCCAGGGCCGCGGTCGCGTCCGGGTCCCCCTGCTCCGGAACCATTTCGGCGACGCCGCACGGTGTTTCTTCGCCAGGAGGCAGGTCCTCGTCGCTCACGGGCGGCGCGAACAGCTCGCCCTGCAGCGGCTCGAGGCCGAGCGCCTCACGCACGGGCTGGAAGGAGCGCCGGTGGACCGGGCAGGCGCCGAGCCGCCTGAGTGCCTCGAAGTGCTCGGCGGTCGGGTAGCCCTTGTGGCGGCAGAACCCGTAGCCCGGGTGGACGGCGTCGAGCTCGGTCATGAGCGCGTCGCGCGCGGTCTTCGCGAGGATGCTCGCCGCGGCGATGGTGAGCGAGAGCGCGTCGCCGTGGATGATGGGCGTCTGCGGGAGCGGGAGCTCGGGGAGCTTGCGGGCGTCGATGAGCACGTGCCCGGGGAGGGTCGCGAGCCCCTGCACGGCGCGCGTGAGGGCGAGCAAGCCGGCGCGGTAGATGTTGAGCCGGTCGATCTCCTCGACCTCGGCGCGCGCCACGGCCCAGCAGATGGCGTTCGCGCGGATGTCCTCCGCGAGCCGCTCGCGCTCCCGCCGGTCGAGCTGCTTCGAGTCGTCGATGCCGCGCGGCCGGTAGTCGCGCGGGAGGATGCACGCGCCCGCCACCACCGGCCCCGCGAGCGGCGCCATGCCGGCCTCGTCCACGCCCGCGACCAGCGTGACGCCCCTGTCCCAGAGTTCCCCCTCGTAGCGCAGCAGATGCCGAAGGCGCTGTCCTTCCGCGCGGTTGGCGTGCCGACGCTTCAGGATCTGGCGGAGCACCTCGCGCGCGCCCGCCCGCGGGTCCACCGTGAGGGCCGCCTCGCACTCGGGCGAGAGGGCGCGGTTCCGGTCGAGGAACCGCTCGCGCAGCTCGGCCACGGACATCCGCGCGAGGTCTTCGGGGCGCATCGGGGCGAGTCTAGCGCCACCTCGTCGCGGCGCGAAGGGCGAACCACGCCGCGGTCCGCAGCGACGGGCCGAAGGCGTTCACCTCGACGAGCTCGACCGATCAGCGACATTACCTGCTCAGGGTAACCACCCCGCGAGACCAAAGATGGACATGCCGATCATCAAGCAGCCCCCGGCTGCAACTAACAAGCACAATCCCCTGCCGATCTCTTTCGCCTAAACGAATCCCGAGCACCCAATTTTGGGAGTCGACAACGTGGTCGGCGAAGCGCCTGCGAAACAGTATCAACAATATGCCAATGACCAGGCCGGGCACCGATTGCAGCCACTCCGTCATGGCGCGTTACCTAGCTCACCGGAAGACCGGATCGGAAATGCGTAGAACAGCGCCACACGACGACGTCACGGCGTACCCGTGACTGGAACGTACTTCACGTCCACGCGGCGGACCTTCGCCTCGTTCCGGAACAGGCGCAGGCGCGAATCGTAGTTGACCCTCAAGGTGTCGTCGGAGTCCCAGCGCACTCCGACCGTCAAACGTGCGCCCGTATCCCCGGCGTCCGCGATGAACGCGTTCCCCGGCTTGTCCCCCAGACGCTCGCCCACACTCAGGACGGATACCTGCACGGAATCGCTAACAGTCGCGCAACTTCTCCGAAACACGACCGCACGACGTTGACCCGATGGTGCGACCATCTCTGAAATCACCTTCACATCGCACGGCCCGAAGCACCCACACCACAACGGAACAGCAGCGGCCACTGCAGTCCATTTCATACGCGCGAGCGCCCAGGCCAGCTTCTTCCCGGATCGACCTATCATCATCGGATCACCTCTCGCTCGGCTCGATCCCTCTCCACCTGCTCCTTCTCGATCGCTACCAACGCAGCCGCGGCCTCCGTCTTTCCAAGCCGCTCGAGGTTTTCGGAGGCTCGCTCGACGGCAGCGGGAACCCTTATGTAACGCTCGGCGGCATTCCTCTGCGAGTCGATCTTCTGGCGCTCGGTGGAGATTCTCAGCCAGATGGCCACGATCGCTTCATAGCTTCGAACCCAGAATACGATCCCGGGCTGACGACCGCCGGAACGTGCTGCTGCGCACCCACATCTGGATGGTGAGGATCCGAGACGGCAAGCAGCGGGAACGGCGCGGTCATCCCCCGCTCTTGAGCTCGATGCAGATGGTCTGCACTACCGTGCCGCCGACGTTCTCGACCGCGTGTGAGCCCACGGGAGCAGGGATCACCTGCCCGTCGGTGAGCGCCACGTCGACGACCGAGCCGTCGAGGCTGGTAAGGCGCAGCGTACCCGGCTTGAGGATGTAGTTGATGTTCTCCGGGTTCCTATGCATGGCCACCCGGTCGCCGGGTTTGACCGTTACCTTGAGCACACGGATCCGGTCGTTTTCGAAGATGACCTCGTGGATCTCCGGGGAGATCTTGACGATGTCGTCGATCGGGTCTGGCACGTCGTTCACGTGGAGTGGCTACGGCTTCGCGCGGCGACCCGGTAGTGCAGCCGAATCGTGTCGTCATTCAGCTTTGCGCTGTCGATCAGGTGGAGCTCGTGGTCGTGTGCGACCCCTCTCAGCAGCGGTAGGGCCTCGCCACCAAAGAGCACCGGCTCCACCACCAGGATGATGTCGTTCACCAGCCCAGCATCGACGAACTGGCTCATGGTGAACGTGCCCCCGACGATCACCGCCTCCGAGAACCCCTTCCCCTCGAGCATCGAGACGATCTCGTGGGGACGGGCGCTCGTGAACACGACGCTCGGGTTCGGGGTGGCCGCGCCCGCGTGGCTCGTGAGCACCACCACGAGGCCCCCCTCGCTCAGCGGAAGATGGTCCGGCGCGAGGATGTCGTACGTCTTCCTGCCCATGATGACGGCATTCTTCCGGCAGGTCTCGTAGAACCCCCGACCGTACTCTGGAGACAGCCAGTCGGGGACGTTGCGGGCATTTGAGATAAAGCCGTTCGCCGAGGTGGCGATGTAGATGGCGATGTTCATGTCGTTGTGGGGATCACCTGGCCGCCACACGGGGTCCGTGCATCGCATACACTCTCGAGCGCTCAGCCGAGTTCTTCGGCGAGCCCGATGAGAAGTCCTTCGGGCCCGCGTATGTAGGCGAGCCGATACGTGTCTTCGTACTGGACCACGTCGCCGACGAGCTCTGCGCCGCGCTTGCGGAGCCGGGTGATCGTATCGTCGAGGTCCTCGACGGCAAACATGACACGTAGGTAACCGAAAGCGTTCACTGGGGCGTTCCGGTGATCGGCGACCACACGGGGCGTGAGAAATCGAGACAGCTCGAGCCGGCCGTGGCCGTCCGGCGTGCGCATCATGGCGATCTCGACGCGCTGGTCGCGCAACCCGGTAACGCGCCCCGCCCACTCTCCTTCGATCGTGGCTCGTCCTTCGAGCTTCAGGCCCAGCTCACCAAAGAACGAGATCGCGGTATCGAGCGACTCCACCACGATCCCGACGTTGTCCATGCGCTTGACCGTCATCGACGCTATGCCTTCCAGTACCTGTATCCGCCTCGTGCTCGCCATCCGTTGACTTAGGAGGTCACGCCTCGTGATGCACGGTCTCGCGCGGGTCAGCGTAGCGAGCCGGAGTGGCTCGGATGTCGCGAATTCGTGGCCGGCGCTAAGCGGCTAATCAGGCATGACATGACAACACCGAGAACCTACAGCGCCAGTTGCCATTGTGGTGCCGTCCGTTTCACGTTCACGTGCGAGGAGATCACGAGCGGCCGAAGGTGCAACTGCTCCATCTGCATCCGCAAGGGGGCGGTCATGTCCTCGAACTATTTCCGCCCATCGGATGTCGACGTGGAAGGTAAAGAGCACTTGGCCCTCTACCAGTTCGGGGACAAGGCCATGAACCACTTCTTCTGCCGCACCTGCGGCATATCTCCGTTCAGCACGGTGGCGTCCGTACCACCCGACTACCAAGGACCCGCAAGGCTGGGGGACTATCGGGTCAACCTCGGCTGCGTTCATGACCTCGATGTTCTCTCCCTAGAAGTCCAGGTCATCAACGGGAAGGCGCTCTAGAGCGACGGCCGGAACATTCCTGATGGCACGTGGGAGCTGATCGCCCCGCTCCTTCCGGCTCGCCGTAGCGAGCCAAGCGCCCACGTCTCGGTGGCGCTCACGTCGCGAGGCGGAGAATTCGGGTCGAGGTCCGCGGGAGAACGATTCGAAATCGCAATCTGGCGCGCGGGTGCGGTTCCTCGTCCCGAAGCCGGCCGTGACCCTCACCGCTGGCAGCGCGGACAGTAGAACGTCGAGCGCTGTGCCTGCACGATGCGGACGATCTCCGCCCGCCGGCAGCGCGGGCAGCGCTCGCCCTCGCGCGCGTAGACGAGGAACGGGTTCTCCGCCCCCTCCTCCACGTAGGTGATCTCAGGGCCCTCCTCGCGCGCGATGGTCTCCTTCACTGTCGCGAGGATCCCGTCGGCGAGCCGTCGAACCTCGGCGCGCGTGAGCGAGCGGGCCTGCCGGCGTGGATCGATCTTCGCGCGGAAGAGCGACTCGCTCGCGAGGATGTTGCCGACGCCGGGGAGGAGCGCCTGGTCCAGGATGCGGACCTTCACGGGGAGCTTCGAGCGGCCGAGCGAGTTCGCGAGCCGCTCGAGATCGATGCCCTGCTCCAGCGGATCGGGCCCGAGCTCGGCGATCTCGGGCACCTCCTCGAAGCGCGCGCCCGGCACGACCCGCAGCCGGCCGAAGAGCCGCATGTCGTCGAAGTGCAGCACGGCGCCGTCGTCGAGGTGGAAACGCGCGCGGGAGAAGCGGGTCGGGACGCCGTCGCCGTCGCGGCGGAGCCACTTGCCCGTCATGCCGAGGTGGGCGAGGAGGCCGACCGGCGCGCCGTCCTTCTCGAGCGTGACGAGGAGCTGCTTGCCGATCCGGCGGATCGAACCGAAGCGCGCGCCCTCGAGGCCGCGCGCGAACGCGGCCGGCCTCGCGGGCCGGAAGACGTAGCGCGCCTTCGGGTCAGGCTCGATCCGCTCGATGCGCCGGCCCTTCGTCCAGCGGCGGAGATTACGCGCGGCGATCTCGACCTCGGGAAGCTCAGGCACGCGTGACCTCGGCTTCGAGCCCGCTCTCGATCCCCACCGCGACCGCCGTCGCCCTACTTCCGCTTCTCGAACGCCGCCACGAAGAACCCGTCCGTCCCGTGCCGGTGCGGGAAGAGCTCGAGCCGCGCGCCGTCCACCCCGAGCACCTTCGCCCGCTCCTCGCCGAGGAAGGGCGCGAGCGGGACCGGCACGAGCCCGACCTCGCGCTCGGCGAAGTCCGCCACCTCACCGTTCTCGGTCCGGCCGATCGAGCAGGTCGCGTAGACGAGCCGCCCGCCCGGCTTGAGCAGCGCCGCGAAGCGCCGCACGAGGGTGCGCTGGATCCCGGCGAAGCGGACCGGGTCCTCGGGCGTGAGGCGCCAGCGCGCGTCGGGCTTGCGGCGCAGCGTGCCGAGGCCGCTGCACGGCGCGTCCACGAGCACGAGGTCGGCCTGACCGGCGAGGTCCTGGAGCTGCCCCTCGGCCTCGGGCCCTGCGGCGATGACGCGGGCGCGGAGGTTGTGCACGCCGGCGCGGCGGGCGCGCTTCTTCGCGTCCTCGAGCCGGTCCGCGTCCGTGTCGAGGGCGTGGAGCGAGCCCTTGTTGTGCATCTCCATCGCGAGCGCGAGCGACTTGCCGCCCGCGCCCGCGCAGGCGTCCACCACGATCTTGCCGGGCCGCGCGCCGCACGCGAGCGCGATGAGCTGGCTGCCCTCGTCCTGGATCTCGAAGCGGCCCTCGCGGAACGAGCCGAGCGCGAAGGCGTTCTGGTGGCCGTCGAGGACGAGCCCCCATGGAGAGTGGCGGGTCGGCTCCGCGGCGACGCCCTCCGAGCCGAGCTTGCCGCGCAGCTCCTCGCGGTCGCCCTTGAGGAGGTTCGTGCGGACCGTGAGCGGCGCACGCGCGTTCATGGCGGCCGCGAGCACGCGCGCCTCGTCGAGGCCGAGCTCGCCCGCGAAGCGCTCGGCGATCCAGCGGGGCAAGGAGGCCTCGAGCGCGAGCCGCTCGATCGGGTCCGCGATCGCGGCGATCCGCGCCTCGGCGCCCTCGAGCCGGGCGAGCGCCGCCGGGGAGACCGCGAGCCGCCGCGCCGCGTCCGCCGGGGCGAGGTGCTCGAAGCGGACGAGCCAAGCGGCGTAGCGCGTCGCGAGATCCGGCGCGCCGCCGAGCAGGTAGTCGAGCTGCGCCTGCCAGCGGATGAGCCCGTAGACCGACTCGGCGACCGCTCGCCGCTCGGAGGCCCAGAGCTTCGGGTCGCGGCGGAGCGCGCGCTCCAGGGCGCGATCCGCGAGCCAGCCCTGGTCGCGCACGAGGCCGTAGACCTCCAGGACGAGCGGGTCCACGAGGTCGAGGCGGTTCGGGCGGGGTCGGAGCGGTTTGCGCGGCATGGCAGTCGGGGGCCCGCCGGCGGGGGCCGGCGGGCGCGCGGACCTTACAGGCTCTCGAGCACCTCCGCCACGTGCCCCTCCACCTTCACCTTCGGGAAGACGTGCTCGACCTTGCCGTCCGGGCCGACGAGCACGGTCGTCCGCTCGGTCCCCATCGTCTTCTTCCCGTACATGTTCTTCTCCTTCCAGACGCCCCAGGCCTGCATCACCTCGGCGCCCGGGTCGGAGAGGAGCGGGAACGGCAGGTCGTACTTCTCCTTGAACTTCTTCTGCGCGGCGGGGGTGTCCTTCGAGATCCCCACCACCGCGACCTTCTTCCTCTTGAACGCGTCGACTTCGTCACGGAAGTCGCAGGCCTCCCGCGTTCAACCGGGGGTGTCGGCCTTCGGGTAGAAGAACACGACGACGCGCTTCCCGGCGAAGTCGGAGAGCTTCACCTCGTTCCCCTCCTCGTCCGGCAGCGCGAACTGCGGGGCCTTCTGGCCCACCTCGAGCGCCATGGATCCTCCTCGGGCTCCCGCCGGCGCGGTCACGACCGGCTGTCGGAAGCGACCGCGTACCCGTACCCGGCGCGGAGCGCGGGCGCAGGATCCCGGGCGGGGACGGCGCTACACTCCGACCGATGCGCCGCCGCTCGAAGCCCAGGCACGGCCCTACCCTCGCGCCGCCCGGAGCCTCGCCCGCGGCTCCCCGCGCCCGTCCGACCGCGCCGGGGGCCGCGGACGACGTGCTCCTCGCCTGGGCGCGCGACCGCGACGGCAGGAAGGTCCACGCGCTCCGCCTCGACCCCGCGGACCGCCGCCGCCGCGCGCCGTTCACCTGCCTCGGCTGCGGCGACGAGCTCGTGCCGCACCTCGGCAAGGTGCGCAGGCGCCACTTCGCCCACCGGGCCGGCTCGGCCTGCCCGCTCACCGCGCCCGAGACCGCCCTCCACCTCGACGCGAAGGAGCGGCTGCTCGCGCTCTGCGAGGACGCGTTCGCCGGCCGCCGCCGCGTGACGCTCCTCGCGCGCTGCCCCTCGTGCCGGCGCGCCGCGCCCCGGGACCTCGCCCGCGAGGGCGATCGGGCCCTGACCGAGGGCGCCGTCGGCGCGCTCCGCGCGGACGTGCTCGTCCTCGCCGGGGAGCGTCCCGCGCTCGCGATCGAGGTGGTCGTGACGCACGCGGTGGACGCGGAGAAGGAGGCGGCGCTCTCGGCGGCGGGCGTCCCGGCGGTCGAGATCGACGCTCGAGAGGAGTGGGAGGGAGAGGACGCGGAGGGGATCTCCGTCGCATGCCTCCGGAGCCTGGGGTTTCGCCCCTGCCCCGCCTGCGCGGCGGAGGCGCGGGCGGATGCGGATCGGGCGCTCGGCGGCGAGCACGCGGAGATCGCCGAGCTCGAGGCGTACCGGGCGCGCGGCTTCTTCGGCGCCCGGCCGGCGCTGGCCTCCGCCACCCCCGCGGCGGCCAAGGGGGACGCACCGCTCTCCGACGCTGATCGGGCGGACCTCGCCGAGCGCTTCCGCTGCCCGGAGTGCGGCGGCGGGGAGCTCGGCTTCGGAGCGCGCATCGCCCGCCACGCCTGCCCCGATCGCACCGCGCGGCCGGTCGCCTGGCGGGGCTACGACGGCACGGTCGTGGCGCTGTCCTGGTGGCGGCGCTGACCCTTCACGGAGGGCGCAGGAAAGTCCCCCGCAAGCCGCGGCAACCACGGAGGTTTTCGACATCCTCCGCCACTCGCCGTCCACGTCGGGTCGCCTTGCGACGGGGAGTCCGTTGTGTTAGAGGACGGTCCCCCGTGCGCCCTCGTGGCTCGCGGTGGCGCGACCCGCAGCCTGGGACGCGTGGCGCAGCAAATTCACACACCTCCCGCATCGGCGCGCTCCGGTGCTCCCGGCGACGGCGGCTTCTCGCCCGTCCCGTGGGTCAAAAGGCGCGTCTTCAGTCCCGGCGAGGTGGCGGACACAAACCGGAGATCACATGGAAAACCAGCAGCAGCCGCAGCAGCAGGACCCGATCGCTCCCCCCACGCCGACGCCCGAGGCGCCGGAGGCGGCCCCCGCCGCCCAGGCCGCGGAGCCCACGATGGCGAGCGCCCTCACGACGACGGGCACCGCCATCACGATGAAGCAGCTCCTCGAGGCGGGCGTCCACTTCGGCCACCAGACGAAGCGCTGGAACCCGAAGATGAAGCCGTACATCTTCGGCGCCCGCAACGGCATCTACATCATCGACCTCCAGAAGACCGTCGGCCTCGCCCGCGGCGCGCTCCGCTTCGTCTCGGACGCCACCGCGAAGGGCGGCATGGTCCTCTTCGTCGGCACGAAGAAGCAGGCGCAGGACGCCATCCGCGAGGAGGCCTCCCGCTCCGGCCAGTACCACGTCACGAACCGCTGGCTCGGCGGCACGCTCACGAACTTCAAGACCGTGAAGCAGGGCATCGACCGGCTGAAGACCATCGAGAAGATGGCGGCGGACGGCACCTACGAGCGGCTCCCCAAGAAGGAGGTCGCCCAGCTCGAGCGCGAGCGCGAGAAGCTCGAGAAGAACCTCGGCGGCATCAAGGAGATGAGCCGCCTGCCCGCCGCGATCTTCGTGATCGACACGAAGAAGGAGCACATCGCGGTGCACGAGGCGAACCGGCTCGGCATCCCGGTCGTCGCGGTCGTCGACACGAACTGCGATCCCGAGGGCATCGAGTACGTCATCCCGGGCAACGACGACGCCATCCGCTCGATCCGCCTCTTCACCGGCAAGGTCGCCGAGGCCTGCATCGAGGGCCGCGCCCGCTACTCCGCCTGGGCCGCGCAGCACGGCGAGGAGCGGCGCCCGGGCGAGGAGGATCGCGACGCGTCGAGCGAGCGCGGGCAGAAGGATCGCCGCGACCGCCGCGACCGCCGCGGAGGTGGCCGTGACCGCGAGCGCCGCGAGCCGCGCGAGGACCGCGCCGCCGCGAGCGCGAACGTCGAGGTCGTCCGCAAGGGCGACGTGACGGCGGCGCCGGCGCAGCCTGCGCCCGGCGGCGACGCGAACCGGTAGACCCGGCGCATCCCGGAGCTTTCCGGGGGCGGGCCCGGCGGGTCCGCCCCCGATCCTTTTTCAACGCACGAAGGAGAACACCCGTGGCCGAAGTGAACGCGAACATGGTGAAGGAGCTCCGGGAGAAGACCGGGGCCGGGATGATGGACTGCAAGAAGGCGCTCGCCGAGGCCGGCGGCGACTTCGCGAAGGCGGAGGAGGTGCTCCGCAAGAAGGGCCTCGCCGCCGCGGCCAAGAAGTCCTCCCGCGCCGCCACCGAGGGCCAGGTCGCGAGCTACATCCACATGGGCGGCAAGATCGGCGTCCTCGTGGAGGTGAACTGCGAGACCGACTTCGTGGCTCGCACCGACGGCTTCCAGGCGCTCGTGAAGGACATCGCGATGCAGATCGCCGCCGCGTCGCCCACCTGGGTCCGCCGCGAGGAGGTCCCCGCCGAGATCGTCGCGAAGGAGCTCGAGATCGCGAAGGCGCAGATGCGCGATCAGAAGAAGCCCGAGGCGATCCTCGAGAAGATCGCCCAGGGCAAGCTCGAGAAGTTCTACGAGCAGTTCTGCCTGCTCGACCAGCCGTTCGTGAAGGAGGACAAGAAGAAGATGTCCGAGGTCCTCACGGACGCGGTCGCCAAGATCGGCGAGAACATCCAGGTCCGCCGGTTCGCCCGCTTCGTGCTCGGCGAGGGGCTCGAGAAGAAGCAGGAGAACCTGGCCGAAGAGGTCGCCAAGGCGGCCGGCCTGCAGAAGTAGGCAGCGGTTCCAGAAGCCTCGCAGCATCCGAAGCCCCGGTCCGCGCAAGCGGGCCGGGGCTTTGTCGTGGCACGGGTTTCCACGGAGCGGGCGCCGCAGCGCGACCGTCCGCGGGACGGACTCACCGGACGAACGCGAGAACTCTCGGTCGGGTCGCGGGGGTCGCGGGTCGGTCGCGTCGCGCGGGGGGCTGGGGCGGGCTTGTTGGCGTCACCCGCAAATAGAAGAGGGCCGGCCCGGAGGCCGGCCCTCTCATGTCTTACGTGGTGCTCGCGACGCTTACGGCGCGCAGGCACCCAGCGTCACGTCGATGGCCCTGCCAGCGACGGTGCCGGTGATGTGGACCGGAGCGGAGCCGTCGATGAACTCCGCGTCCCCCCAGCCGTCCGAGCCGGCGGCGGGGCCGAGGTACACGACGACCGACCCGCCCTCCGCCGCGCTGGGCGACGACGGCGAGTAGCACGAGTACCAGGCCGATCCCGCCGGAGCGGCGGGCGTCACGGTGAGCCAGCCGGCCGCGGGCGTGCAGTCGGTCAGCGACGTCTGCACGAGGCCGCCGTCGACCTGTCGATCGAACGTGACGAAGATGGTCGTCGCGTCGAACTGGCCAGGATTCACGACAGCTTTATCCTTGTCGAGGATCCCGCCGCAGGTGCCCGCGGAGCTCCACGCCTCGCCGGTCCGGTCTGCGGAGACGGCGTCTGCACCGCCCGCCAGGTTCGCCGCGGTCACGGCGACGATCTGGGGCGAGCCCTTCTTCGCGTCCGAGTACGGATCACAGGCGACGGCGAGCGCCGCCACCGCCACCAGGGACAACCACTTGGTGTTCTTCATGTCGTTTCCTCCCTGGACCGGGCTAGAACGAGAGCGCCACGCCCAGCCGCAGCGAGATCGGCAGCTGGTACGCGGTGGTGGCGCGGCTCGGACGGCCGAAGTTGGGGTTGACGGTGACGGGACGGCCGTCGACGCTCTTGAGGTAGGCGAGCCCCGGGCAGTCCTTCTGGATCGCGCCGATCGGGTCAGACTTTCCGATCGAGTTCTTCGAGTCGCAGTTCAGCCCGTTCATCGGAGTGACCGTGTCGAACGTGTAGTCCTGGTCGTACTCCAGGGTCTCCTGCGCGTTGAACACGTTGAACACGTCGACGCGGAAGTTGAGCGCGTACGGCGGCTTCACCGTGTAGCCGATGCCGGCGCCGACGTCGATCGTGTTCACGAACGGCGTGCGGCCGGCCTGGCCGCGCGGGATGATGAACGCGGAGCTCGAGCCGTACTCCGGGTGGGCGCCCATCGCGCTGACCGGCGTGCCGGAGATGCCGTTGTAGGCGCCCGAGGCGGTCGCGCTCAGGCGGGGGCTGAAGCTGTAGGTGTACGCGCCGAAGAGCTTGACCTGGTGGGTGGTGTCGCCCGGGAGGTAGCCCGTCGTGTTCGCCATGAGCGACGCGAGGTCGTACGCGGCGGTGATGCCCGGGTCGAGCTGGCCGTACTCAGGGTAGTACGGGCCGGAGTAGTTGCCGCGCAGCGACGAGTACGTGTAGCTCGCCTGGGCGAGCCAGCTGTTCGAGAACTGCTTCGTCGCCTTGAAGGTGACGCCGTCGTACGAACGCTCCGGCTTCGGGAACTTCGTCGTGACCGTCTTGTTCGTCATCGGATCGTAGGTCTGCACGTTCGTCGCGTTGCCGACGACCACCCCGTTCACGGTGATGTCACCGCTCCGCTCGCCGGGGTTGGAGATGAAGAACGTACCGCCGTCGTTGGAGGACATGTCCTCGATGACGGCGCCCTGGCGGCGGCCCTGGTAATCGACGCCCACGGCGAGATCGGGGAGGATCTCGTACTCGGCCTGAGCGCCGAACTGGTCGTTGTACGAGCCCTTGAGCTTCGGGTCGATCGGGGTCGCACCACCGTACAGGCGCACGTCGTTGTTGCCACCGGAGCGGGGCTGGATCGCGCAGGAGGTCGAGTTGAACCCGTTGCCGAGCGCCGACGGGAAGTCGAGGCTCTTCGGGTCGAACGAGCCGAAGTTCCCGGCGAAGCCGCAGCTCGACGCGTTCAGGAAGTACTGGAGCTGGACCTCGGCGCCGAACGACCGGTTACCCATGTCGAGCGGCATCGCGTAGTAGTAGCGGCCCCACGCACCGGCGAGCTTGCCGCGGCCGTTCCCCGTGAAGTCCCAGATCGCCTGGACGCGCGGCGCCCAGTTGTCGGTGATGTCGAACGAGCTGCCGTTCTTCACGGACAGGTTCTTCATCGACTGGGTCTCGAGGCGGAGGCCCGCGTTGAGGGTCAGGTTCGGGAAGAACCCGGGCTGCCACGAGTCCTGGAGGAAGTACGCGAAGCTGTCGGTCTCGGACTTGTTGGTCTGGGTGGTGCGCGTGACGACCGGCGTACCAGCCGCGGCCGCGGCCTGGATAGCAGACAGCTCCAGGCCGGGGAAACCCGTGCTGGCGTTGGTCGGAAGCGGACCGCCGCCCGGGTTCACGATCGTGCCGAACGACCGGTACGCGTAGAAGCGATCCGGCAGGGTAGAAGTCGCTGGCGCGAAGTACCAGATCGCGCCGCCGGAGTGATATCCGTCGACCTTGTACTGGACGCGCTCGAGGTCGACGCCGCCCTTGAGGGTGTGCTGGCCGGCGAGCTCGGCGAGGTACGCCGCGGACGCCCTGCCGTTGAAGCGGTCACTCGTGCTGTCGAAGACCGTGCCACGGCCACCCGTCGTGTACGCGTCGAGCGGGCACGCCGCCGTGTCGGCGGGGTTGCTGCAGAAGCCCTGCGCCACGGCGCCGGCCGGAAGGGCCTCGAAGTCGGTCAGGTTCAGCTCCGTGCCGCCCCACTCCACCTCGGCGGTCTTGAACTGGTCGACGCCGCCGACGGTCTTGTCCTGGGGAGAGGTCTTCGAGTGGTAGACGCCGCCCGAGACCTCGGTGATGAGCTTCTTGTCCAGGAACTTGCCGCCGTAGCGACCGAGCACCGACAGCTGGTTCTCGTCGAGCGGGAGGAGCTCGCGGCTCCGGGCCGCCGCGGCCGGCGAGGCGCCGTAGAACGGACCGCCGGCGTTGAGCGACGTGCGCGAGGACGGCGCACCCCAGCCCGTGACGGTGAAGTTGTTGTTCTCGTCGAGCAGGTAGGTGAGCTTGCCGACCCACTGGTAGGTGGTGCGGCTCGTCCGGAGGTTCCGCTCCGTCCCGGGGATCGTGGTCTGGATCGGGTTGAGGAGCGCGTCCACGCACTCACCGTGACCGCCGTCCGGCGTCGTCCCGGCGGGGCAGGTGCCGCCCGAGTTGAGCTCGGTGGCGTTCTGGCGGGCGAACCGCTGGTACATGGTCCGGCTCGTGACAGGCGAGAACCCGGCGTAGAACCAGAGCTTGTCCTTCATGATCGGGCCGCCGACCTCGAAGCCGAAGTCGAGGCCGTAGGACCCCTCGTCCGGCTTGGCGCGGTAGGCGAGCGCCTCGCCGAGGCCGCCCGTCGTCTTGCCCGTCGGCTCGACGAGCATGCTGGGCGTGAAGGTGGAGAAGACGGACCCGTGGAACTCGTTCGAGCCCGACTTCAGGATGACGTTCATGATGCCGCCGGTGGCGCGGCCGTACTCGGCGTTGAACCCGCTCGTCTTGACGTCGATCTCCTGGAGGAAGTTCGAGCGAAGCGAGGGCGGGGCGTTGAAGCCGCCGTTGCCGCCGCGCGTACCGTACGCGGGGTCGGTCGTGTTGAAGCCGTCGACGATGTACTGGTTCTCGGCGCCCTGCGCGCCGGCGAACCCGACGCCCGTGGCGTCCAGCTTGGCGGTCGGGGCGACGACGGCGATGGCGTCGAACCCGCGGCCGACCGGGATGCTCGACATGAACTCCTTGGAGACGACGGCGCCCGCCTCGGCGGAGCCGACGTTCACCGCGGGTGCGGCCCCCGTCCGGACGACCTGCTCCTCCATCTGCACCGCCTCGGGGACGACGGCGAGGTTCGCGCGGATGGTCTTGTCGGGGCGCAGCGTGACGTCGGAGCGCTCGGTGGACTTGTAGCCCTCGAGCTGCACCGCGAGGCGGTAAGCGCCGGAGGGGAGAAGGGTGAAGCGGAAGTTGCCGTTGTTGTCCGTGACGGCCGTCTGCTCACCCTGAAGCGCAGGGCTCGTGGCGACGATGACGGCGCCGGCGACCGGCTTTCCGGTCGAAGCATCGGTTACCACACCGAGAATGGTGCCGGTGGTTTGCGCGGAGGCGACACTCGCGAACAGCAACGCGAGCGGCGCGAGGCGCGCGAGGCGAAGCAACTTCTTCCTCATGACTTCCTCCAGGGAGAGAGCACTCAGCCGCAGCCAGGCGGGCGATCGCTCGTGTGGGCACATCACGGCACACATAGCGATCGACCGACGGGTCAGTGCGCCCTTGTAGGCAGTCGTTATGAGGAATGTCAAGACGACGCCGACTGTTAGCCGAGCTTGTCTCTTACACCCCGCCCGGGACGTAACACTCCGAGTTTACGTGCTTTTTCCGAAAGCCCCGGCAAGTCGCGACGTTCCGCTTAGGGCGTGGAGGGCACCGCAGAAGGGACGCTGCTCGCACGCCCTCGGGGGATCCCGAGCGGCTGGAAGGTCGGCCGGCCGTGGTCAGCGCACATCGAGCACGCGCAACGGTTTGCCTTCGCCTCCGCGCCATGCGCACTATTTTCGCCAGCGCTGTTGACAACGTGCAGGCGCGGAGACTAGGAAGCGTCTTCAATTTTTCCGGCTGATTCTGCCGTCAACCGCAGCAGCAGCGAGGCCGCCGGCGCGTGTTCGACGAAGTCACCAAGAAGGAAGGCGGTAAGGCCGCTGCGCGTCGCGCGGGCTACGTCTTCGGTTCCACGCTTTTCCAGGGCATTCTCATCGCGGCGATCATCACCGCCTCCGCAGCCATCAAGGCGAAGGTGATCGACGAGCCGGTCGTGGACGTGAAGTTCGTCAAGACCGCGCCGCCGCCGCCCCCTCCCCCGCCGCCTGCGCCGCCCCCCGCGGCCCGCAAGCGGCCGCCCGACGCGAAGCCGCGGACGGATCTGCCCAAGCCGCCGCCGCCCCAGGCGCTGATCCAGCCTCAGGAGATCCAGCCTGAGATGAAGGCGCCGGATCCCAACGAGGCGCCCGAGCCGGAGTACGACTACGGCGACGCGGCCGAGGGCGAGGGCGTGGTCGGCGGTGTCGTCGGCGCCCGGCCCACGAACGAGATCGAGGACGCACCCGCGTTCGCCACTGCGGGCTACCGCAAGCCGCAGATGGCCGAGCCGGGCTGCGTCCAGCGCTCGGTCCGCATCCCGCAGCAGCTCGCCGGCTACATCTCCGGCCCGATCACCGTGAAGTTCGCGATCCGGCCGGACGGCTCGCCGTCGCGCTTCGAGGTGATGACCAACGTCCCCGACCAGCGCATCTCGACCGCGATCTGGCAGGCGGTCCAGGGGTGCCGCTGGGTGCCGGGCGCGGATGCCCAGGGCCGCCCGGTGTCCATCTGGGTGATCCTCCCCATCCGCTTCACCGCAGGCTAGGCGCTCGTTCCCGCGTCGAGGCGTTCACCTTTCGAAGAAGTAGTTTCAGCCCACAGGAGATGTCGATGTTCCAGCCGCTCGCTTCCTTGAACAACCTCGTCATGGCCCAGGCCGCCGGCGCCGCCCCGGGCACCTTCGATCTCGTCAACATGGTGAAGTCGATCGAGGGCTTCGGCATCGTGGTCGCCGCGATCCTCGGCATCATGAGCATCTACTCGCTCGGCGTGATGGCCGAGCGGCTCGTGACCTACTCCCGCGCCAACAAGGCCTCCCGCCAGTACGCCGCGAGCCTGCGCGACCTCCTCCCCGGCGGGAAGTTCGGCGACGCGGTGGAGCTCTCCAAGAAGCTGAAGCGCGGCCACCTGCCCAAGGTGCTCGGCCTCGCGATCGAGGAGTACAGCCGCGGCGTCGACGCGGTCCGCACCAAGGGTCCCCACGACGTGGGCGACTTCGACGTGATCGCGGCCGTGAACCGCGCGGTCGAGCGCAGCTCGCTCCGCACCGTCAACGACCTCCGCCGCGGCCTCGGCTCGCTCGCGACGATCGGCTCGACGGCCCCGTTCGTCGGCCTCCTCGGCACGGTGTGGGGCATCATCAAGGCCTTCCAGAACATGGCGGCCACCGGCTCCGGCGGTCTCGGCACGGTGTCCGGCGCGATCGCCGAGGCGCTCATCAACACCGCCTTCGGCCTCCTCGTCGCGATCCCCGCCGTCATGATGTTCAACTACCTCACGAACCGCGTCGAGGACATGCAGGTCGACATCACCGACTCCGCCACGGAGCTCGTCGACTTCTTCATGAAGGAAGGCCGCGAGGCGAAGTAGCCGCCGCGCGCACCTCCGGGACGCCTCTCAGGAGCCGAACGCGATGTCGATGGATGTCGGCAGCAAGTCGGTGAAGAGCGACATCAACGTGACGCCGCTCGTCGACGTCGTGCTGGTGCTCCTCATCATCTTCATGGTCATCACCCCGATGCTCCAGCGCGGGAAGCCGGTGCAGCTCCCCGACGCGAAGCACGTCTCCGCCCTGAAGGGCGGCGGCGACCCGGTCCTCCTCTCCATCACCGCCGATGGGAAGGCCTGGATCGACAAGGCGGAGGTGCCCCTCGAAGAGCTCTCCACCGAGCTCAACGTGGCGATGCAGATGGCGCCCGGCTCGCCCGTGATGATCAAGGGCGACAAGGCCGTCGACTACAAGCGCGTCCGCGAGATCATCCTGGAGGTCTCGAAGACGCACCTGCTCGGCGTGAGCCTCGCCGCGAGCGAGATCAAGGAGAAGAGATAGCCATGGGGATGGCGCTCGGGACGAAGAAGCCCGCCTCGGACATCAACGTCACGCCGCTCATCGACGTGGTGCTGGTGCTGCTCATCATCTTCATGGTGCTGACGCCGCTCGCCGAGAAGCAGAAGTTCATCCGCGTCCCCGACTACCAGCCGGAGATGCAGCCGGTCCCGCCCGACTCGGTGCCGCCCGACCAGACGATCCTCACGGCGCTGCAGAACGGGAACGTGCTCCTCAACAAGCAGGAGATGAGCGTCGCCGACGCGATGCAGCGGCTCCACGTGGCGTACGACGGACGGCCCTCGAAGGTGCTGTTCTTCAACGCCGAGGACACCGTGAAGTACGACCAGGTCGTGTACGTGCTCGACCAGGCGCACGGCTCCGGCGTGAACACCATCGGCATGATGACCGACCCGCCGATCACCGCCCAGGCCGCGGCGGCGCAGCCCGCGCCGCAGTAGCCGCGCTCCAGGCGGAGCGTCTCGAAGGGCCGGCTCGCGCCGGCCCTTCTCATTACTAGCGGCGCGCCCCGATCCCAGGCTCCGGGGCCCCAGCCCTACTGGGCCGCGCCGAGCCGCTCGAGCACCGCCTCGAGCTCCGTCGGGAGCGGGCTCATCGCCTCGACGCGCGCGCCGTCGGGGCCGTCCACGGCCAGCCGCGAGGCGTGCAGGAACTGACGGCGCAGCCCCGGGAGCTCGGACGCCGCGCCGCCGTAGAGCGCGTCGCCCGCGACCGGGTGACCGAGGTTCGCGAGGTGCGCGCGGATCTGGTGCATGACGCCCGTGACGATGCGGACGCGCAGCAGCGTGTGCGTCTCGTAGCGTCGCGCGACCTCCCAGTGCGTCTCGGCGGGTCGCGGCCGGAGCCCCTTCGCGAGGAGCCGCTCCTCCGTCTCCGGATCGGGGACCGGCACCGACCGGCCGCCGCGCTGCGCGAGCGGGACGGACGAGACCCCGCCGGAGGCGACCCGCCCGACGACGAGCGCGAGGTACACCTTCTCGACCTCGCGCAGCGAGAAGCGGGAGTGCAGCGCCTCCCACGCCTCGGCGTCGCGCGCGAACAGCACGCACCCGCTCGTCTCGATGTCGAGCCGCTGGACGGCGCCGCCCTCGCGCGGCTCCGGCGACGCGCCGGCGCACTCGGGGAAGCGCGCGACCACCGCGTTCGCGAGCGTCCCGCCCTCGCCGGGGGCGAGCGGGTGGACGGCGATGCCCGCCGGCTTGTCGACGACGACGAGGCGCGGCGTCTCGACGAGCACCGCGAGCGGAGCCTCCGGCTCGGGCTCGGGCGGACCCGCCGGCGCCTCCACGTCGATCTCCACCAGGGCGCCCGGCTCGACCGCGTCGCTCGCGCGCGCGCGGCGTCCACGCACCCGCACCTCGCCGAGCTGGAAGGCGCGCTTCACCGTGGCCCGCCCGAGCCCGAGCGCGTCCGCGAGCGCCCGATCGAGCCGCCCCGAGGCGGTGAGCGGCAGTCGAATCTCCCGTCGCATGCGATCCGTTCTCCGCGCCCCTGGCGCGGCCTCTTGCGGAGCCAGCCCCTGGGCCCCGTTCGGCGCCGGGTTCGCGGCGCCACGCTATCGGGGAGGCTCGGCCCCGAGAGGGAGATAGAGCCTCTCCGCCCGGCGAGGCAACCGCGTTTCGCCTGCAGCGCCCCGGTCGAGCGGCCGCCCCGCCGCGGCGCAGCGCCCCACCTCCGGCTAGGACCGGATCATGCCGACCTCGCTCACCCTGCCCCTCGACGACGAGGCCGTCCGCTCGCTCCACGTCGGCGACGAGGTGCTCTTCAGCGGTCGCATGATCACGGCTCGCGAGGCCGCCCACCGCGCCCTCCTGCGCGCGCTCGATCCGGCCGTGAAGGGGCTCGTCGAAGGGCGCTTCATCTATCACTGCGCCCCGGTGGTCGCCCAGGATCCGGCCACGCACGCCTGGCGCTTCGCCGCCGCCGGCCCGTCCGTGTCGCTGCGCGAGGAGCCTTACCAGGCCGAGGTGATCGCGCGTTACGGGGTGCGCGGCGTCGTCGGAAAGGGCGGCATGGGGCCCGCGACGCTCGCCGCGCTCGCCGCCCACGGCGCGGTCTACTTGCACGCGGTCGGCGCGCTCGCCGTGACGCTCGCCCGCCGCGTGGTGCGCGTGCACGGCGTGCACAGGCTCGACGAGCTCGGGGTGCGCGAGGCGATCTGGGACATCGAGGTGAAGGACTTCCCCGCGATCGTCACCATGGACGCGCACGGCGAGAGCCTGCACGCGACGCTCGAGCGCGAGGCGGAGGCGGCGCGCGCGCTGCTGGAGCGGACGAGCCTCTGATTGCGTTCGCGCTCGGGCGGTGCGGCTCCCGCCGAGGCGAAAGGCTGCCCCGCGGCGACGCCTTCGGGCGCCTCGGCGAGGAGCTCGAGCCGCGCGGGCCGGCCGTGAGTGCCCCGCGGGCGCCCCGCCCCGCGAACGCTCACCGCGCCTTGCGGCGCGGCGCGCGGCGACGCCCGGGCGGCTCCATGCGCACGAGGCCGTAGAAGAGCTGCGCCTCCGTGTAGGTCTGCCGACCGCGGTAGCTCTCCTCGCGGTAGTAGCCGCAGGGCCGCTCGAGCCACATGCGCGCCCGGACGATCCCGTGCTTGGAGAAGGGCGCGACGATCTCGGCCGGCGCCTCGGCCAGGTAGCGCTCGAGGAGCCTGCGGATCTTGCGGTTGTAGGGTCCCCGCGCGAGCCGCGAGTGACGCCGGCCGCGGTGCAGCGTGCCGTCGAAGCGCGTGGAGGCGTGGTAGAGCTCGTGGAGGATCGTGCCGATCCGCTGCTCCGGCGTCGAGGCGCGGAACCAGAGCGGCCGCAGCGTGACCACGTAGAGGATCTTGCGGCCCTTCACGCGGATGAGCGGCTTCTTCCGGCCCGCGTCGCCGCGGGCACGCGTCTGCCTGAAGTGGGCCGGCCGGATGGTGGCGCGGGAGGCGCGCCGCGCCTCGCCGGCGACGACGAGGATGCGGGAGGCGCGCACGTGCGCGAGCTCGGGGATCCGCGCGGCGACGTCGCGCACGAGCCGCTTCACCGCCAGCGTCACGTTGAGCCGGGCCACGCAGGGCCAGGATCGCCCAGCGCCGCCCGGGCGACAAGCTCCCACAGCGACGCCGTTCGCCGCACCCGCATCCTTCACTTCGCCGGGCCGGCCCGATACGATGGCCGCCGATGGTCCTGCTCCTCACGGTCGCCGTCGCCCTGCTCTCCACCGCGCTCGTGCGGCTCGTCCGCCGTGAGCGCGGCCTGGTCGCCGAGGTCTCCGAGCTGGGAGAGCGCGTGAGCGAGCTCGGGCTGCGGCTCGAGGCCGCCGAGGGGGAGGTCGCCCAGGCCGTCACGCAGGCGGAGATCGCCGAGAACGTGCTGCTCGAGAAGGGCGTCGCCGACGAGGACGACATCGAGGCGGTGCGCCGGCGCTTCATCGCCGACGCGCCCTCGGGCTACGACCGGGCGCGCGACGGCGAGCTGAATTGAGAACCGTCCTCTAGCGCGTACGACGGGCCGCCCCGCGCGCGGGCTTGGCCCGGCCCGGCTTCGCCGCCCGCGCCGCGGTCCGCTTCGTCCCGCGCTTGCGCGAGGGAGCGCGCTCGGGCGCCTCCGCCGCGGGGCGCGCCGGGGCGGCCTCGTAGCGCGGCTTCTCGGGGTGCCGCCGGTAGACGAGGATCGTGCGCCCGAGGATCTGCGCGACCTGCGCGCCGGTCTCGGCGCCGAGCCGGTCCGCCGCCTCGAAGCGATCCTCGGGGGTCTCGGTCCCGATCTTCACCTTCACGAGCTCGTGCGTCCCGAGCGCGTCGTCGAGCTGGCGCAGCACCGCCTCGGTCACGCCCTCCTTGCCCACCTGCACGACGGGCGAGAGGTGGTGTCCGGCGGCGCGCAGGGTCTTGCGCAGCCGGGTCGAGGCCATCAGGGCGCGCTTCTTCGGGTTCGTGGGAGCAGGCATGTGCGTTCACTTCCTGAGATAGCGGAGCTCGCGGACGAGGTCCACGTGCTCGGGCGCGACCGCGAGGCCGCGCCTGAGGTGGCGCTCGGCGAGGGAGAGGTCCCCCACGAGCTTGGCCATCTGGCCGAGGAACAGGTACCCCGGCGCGCAGCGGGAGTTCCGGCGGAGCCCCTCCTCGATGGAGGCGGCGCTCGCCGCGTGCTGCGCCCGCGGCTCGCTCGCGACGAGGAACTCGCACCACGCCGCCCAGATCGCGAACTCCGGCTCGTCGGCGTTGAGCACGATCGCCTCGCGGAGCTTCGCGAGCGCCTCGGCGTAGCGGCGGGCGCGGACGAGGACGGTCGCCGCCTGGAACACGTTCTCGGCCTGGAGGATCCGCATGACGTCCACGTCTGCGGCCCCGCCGGACGCGAGCTCTTCCTCGTACTTCGCGCGCTGCGCCTCGTCACCGAGCACGCTCCACGCGGCGCTCACCTTCGCGAACACGTCGGCGCAGAGCGCACGCACCTCGGCGGGGGCGTCCGCCGGGACCGCGTCCGGGTGGTAGGTCTTCGCGAGCCGGAAGTAGGCGACCTTCACCTGCGCCGCAGTCGCCGCGCGCTTCACGCCCAGGACCTCGAAGTGATCGGCGCTCGCGAGCCCCTCGAGGAGGACTCGGAGCTCCCCGGCGTCGAGCGGAGGAGGAGGCGGCGGGGGCGCGCTCGGGCGGGACCCCGCGGGCGCCGCCGGCGGACGGGTGGCGGCGGGCGGGGGTCGCGGAGCGACGGGGGATGGCTTCGCGGGCGAGGCGGGTCGCGCGGCGGGCGGTCCGGGCGAGGGCATGGGCGAAGTCGCGGCCGAGGGCGCGCGCGCGGCGGGAGTGGCG
>NZ_JALCZC010000030.1:0-47740 GCF_022690805.1 Anaeromyxobacter sp. SG66 | reverse complement strand
CGGCGGTCCTGCCCGTGCTCGCGCCGTCGCCCGCGGCGCTCGCCGCGTTCCGCGCGACGAACGTCCGGCCCCAGCGCCAGCCCGGCTTCTCCGCGGTCACCGTGTCGCTCCCGCAGGGAGACGTCACCGCCGCGCAGCTCGAGGTGCTCGCGGACCTCGCGCTCGCGCACGGCGACGGCGCCGTCCGCTTCGCGAGCGACGGCAAGGTCCTGGTGCGCTGGGTGCCGTCCGACGAGGTCCCCGCCCTGTTCGCGCGGCTCGCCGCGGCGGGGCTCGGGCGCGACGGCGCGCGGAGCGCCGCGGACGTCGTCGCCTGCCCCGGCGCGGACGTGTGCCGCCTCGCCGTGACGCGCACCCGCGGGATCGCGCGGCTCGTCGAGGAGCGCGTCCGGCAGCGGCTCGGCGCGCCCGGCCTCGCCGCCGCGCTGCCGGTCCACGTCTCCGGCTGCCCGAACGGCTGCAGCCAGCACCACCTCGCCGCCATCGGCCTGCAGGGGAGCGCGCGAAAGCTCGGCGGCCGGGCGGTCCCGCAGTACTTCGTGCTCGTCGGCGGGGGCGCGGAGGACGGCGTCGCGACGTTCGGGAAGCTGGCGGGCAAGGTGCCCGCGCGGCGCGTCCCCGAGGCCGTGGAGCGGCTCACGGCGCTGTACCTCGCCGAGCGGCGCGAGGGCGAGGCCGCCGGGCCGTTCTTCTCCCGCGCGCTCGATCGCGTGAAGGCCGTCGTCGCTCCGCTCGAGGCGCTCAGGCTCGAGGACGCCGCGCCGGAGGACTTCGTCGAGCCCGGGGCGAGCGACGACTTCAGCCCCGAGACCCAGGCGGGCGAGTGCGCCGCCTGAAAATGGAGATCCTCCGCTTGACGGGAGGCTCGTCCGCTAAATAGGATGACCACCGATCGCCGCAGCCGCGGCGATCGGAGTCCGTGGCGATTTGCGGCGTATTGCGGCCACGTTAAACCAACCGCTAAAAAGCCCCTCCCCGGCTGCCTGCAGTGCCGTCCGGCGAGGGAGAAGGAAGTCTCCAGCATGTCCTCGTCCCTCGCGGCCGCGCCCCGCGCGGCGTCCGCTTCAGCGGATCCGCACCGTCCGGAGCTGTCCCCCCTCGTCTGCCGCCGCTGCGGCGCGCGCTTCGAGCCTCGCCCCGTGGCGGTGTGCGAGGAGTGCGTCGGGCCCCTCGAGCCGGCGTACGAGAGCGACCGCGTCCTGCCCACGCGCTGGCAGATCGAGGCGCGGCCCCGCTCGATCTGGCGTTACCGCGAGTGGCTCCCCATCCTCGGCGAGCCCGTCCTCTCGCTCGACACCGGCTTCACGCCGCTCGTGGACGCGCCGGCGCTCGCCCGCGCGCTCGGCGTGCGGCGCGCGCTCGTGAAGAACGACGCGGTCTCCCACCCGACCCAGTCGTTCAAGGACCGGGTGGTGGCGGTGGCGCTGAACGCCGCGGCGGGGCTCGGCCTCGACACGGTCGGCTGCGCGTCCACCGGCAACCTCGCGAACGCCGTCGCCGCGCAGGCGGCGCGCGCCGGGCTCGCCGCCTGGATCTTCATCCCCGAGGACCTCGAGCTCGCGAAGATCGTGGGCACCGCCGTCTACGGCCCGCGCCTCGTGCGCGTGCGCGGCACGTACGACGACGTGAACCGGCTCTGCGCCCAGGTGGCGGATCGCTTCGGCTGGGGGCTCGTGAACCTGAACCTGCGCAGCTACTACGGCGAGGGCTCGAAGACCATGGCCTTCGAGATCGCGGAGCAGCTCGGCTGGCGGCTGCCCGACGCGGTCATCGCCCCGATGGCGGGCGGCTCGCTCGTGACGAAGCTCGACAAGGGCTTCCACGAGCTCGCCGGCGCCCACCTCGTGGACGGGCCGCTGCCGCGGATGTACGGGGCGCAGGCCGCCGGGTGCGCGCCCATCGTGAACCTGTTCGAGAAGGGCGGCGAGGCGATCGAGCCCGTGGTCCCCCGCACCATCGCCCGCTCGATCGCCATCGGGAACCCGGCGGACGGGCCCTTCGCGGCGAGGGCGATCCGCGCCTCGGGCGGCGCGGCGGCGGCGGTCACCGACGAGGAGCTCGTGCGCGGCATCCGCCTCCTCGCCGAGACCACCGGCGTCTTCACCGAGACCGCCGGCGGGGTCACCGTCGCCGCAGCGCTGAAGCTCGCGCGCGAGGGTAAGCTGCGCGCGCAGGACGAGCTCGTGCTCTGCATCACCGGAAACGGTCTCAAGACCATCGACGCCGTCGTCCCCGCCCTGCCGGAGACGCCGGTCATCTCAGCGAAGCTCCGCGAGGTCGCGGCGCTCGTGGACGCCTGATCCGAGGAGAGACGAAGATGCCCATCACCTTGAGGCTCCCCGCCGTGCTCGCGAAGGCCGCCGGCGGAAAGACCGTCCACGAGGCGCGCGGCGCCACCGTCGGAGAGGTCGTCGGCGACCTCGCGGGCCGCTTTCCCGAGCTCGGCCCCCGGCTTCGCGATGCGAAGGGCGAGCCGTACCCTTACGTCATCTTCTACCTGGACGACGAGGACATCCGGTTCCAGCAGGGCTTCGCGACGCCCGTGCCGGACGGCGCCGAGATCGTGGTCGTCCCCGCCATCGCAGGAGGCTAGCGAGATGTCCATCGGCCGCACCGCACAGGAGCTCCCGCCGCTGTCGCAGGAGGAGATCCTCCGCTACAGCCGCCACCTCATCATCCCGGAGGTCGGCGTCGAGGGTCAGCGCCGCCTCAAGGCGGCGCGCGTGCTCATGGTGGGCGCGGGCGGCCTCGGCTCGCCCATCGGGCTCTACCTCGCCGCCGCGGGCGTCGGCACCCTCGGGATCGTCGAGTTCGACGTGGTGGACGCGACGAACCTGCAGCGCCAGGTGCTGCACGGCACGAAGGACGTCGGCCGCAAGAAGGTCGAGTCCGCCCGCGATCGGATCCGCGATCTCAACCCGCACGTGGAGGTGGTCGCGCACGAGGCGTGGCTCACCTCCGAGAACGCGCTCGAGATCATCCGGGACTACGACCTCGTGGTGGACGGCACCGACAACTTCGCGACGCGCTACCTCGTGAACGACGCGTGCGTGCTGCTCGGCAAGCCCAACGTCTACGGCTCGATCTACCGGTTCGAGGGCCAGTCCACGGTGTTCTGCACGGACGCGGGCCCCTGCTACCGCTGCCTCTACCCGGAGCCGCCTCCCCCCGGGCTCGTGCCCTCCTGCGCGGAGGGCGGCGTGCTCGGGATCCTGCCGGGCCTCGTCGGGCTCGTGCAGGCGACCGAGACGGTGAAGCTCATCGCCGGCATCGGCGAGCCGCTCGTCGGGCGGCTCCTCCTCGTGGACGCGCTGGGGATGCAGTTCCGCACGGTGAAGCTCCGCAAGGACCCGCGCTGCCCCGCCTGCGGAACGCGCGAGATCGAGGAGCTCATCGACTACCAGCAATTCTGCGGGATCCGCGGCGGCGAGGACGAGACGGCCGGCGTGCCCGTCCTCACGGTCGCCGAGCTCGACGAGCGGCGGCGCGGCGGCGCCGACCTCGACCTCGTCGACGTGCGCGAGCCGCACGAGTGGGACATCGGCCGGATCGAGGGCGCGCGCCTCGCGCCGCTCTCCTCCTTCGCCGACGCGCTCCGCACCTTCGACAGCGCGCGCGACGTGGTCCTCTACTGCAAGAGCGGCGTGCGCAGCGCGAAGGCGGTGCGCCAGCTCCAGGAGGCAGGGTTCAAGCGCGTGTGGAACCTCGAGGGCGGCATCCTCCGCTGGAGCGAGGAGATCGACCCCACCGTGCCGCGGTACTGACCGTGCCCGCCTCCGCGCGCCCCCGCGCCGCCCCGCCGCTCGAGACGATCCTCGACGCCGTGGGCGGCACGCCCGTCGTGAAGCTCCGCCGCGTGGTCCCTCCCGGCGCGGCGGAGGTGCTCGCGAAGCTCGAGTCCATGAACCCGGGCGGCTCGGTCAAGGACCGCATCGCGGTCGCCATGATCGAGGCGGCCGAGCGCGACGGCCGGCTCGCGCCCGGGGGGCGCGTGGTGGAGCCGACGAGCGGGAACACCGGGCTGGGGCTCGCGCTCGTCTGCGCGGTGAAGGGCTACCGGCTCACGCTCGTCATGCCGGACTCGACCTCCCTCGAGCACCGGCAGGCGCTCGAGGCGTACGGGGCGGAGCTGGTCCTCACCCCCGCGGAGGCGGGCATGCCGCCCGCGGTGGCGCGGGCGAGCGAGCTCTCGCGAGAGACCGGCGCGCTCCTCCTCCAGCAGTTCGAGAACCCGGCGAACCCGCAGGCGCACCGCGACGGGACCGCGCGCGAGCTCCTCCTCGCCCTCGACGCGCTCGGCGGGCCGTTGGGCGCCTTCGTCGCAGGCGTCGGGACGGGCGGGACGCTCACCGGCGTCGCCGGGGTCTTGCGGAGGGAGCGCCCCGGGACGCTCATGGTCGCGGTCGAGCCCGAGGCCTGCGCCGTCCTGTCCGGCGGGACTCCCGGCCCGACGCGGATCCAGGGGCTGGGCGCGGGCTTCGTCCCGCGCGTGCTCGACCCGGCCGCGTACGATCGGGTCGAGCGGGTGAGCGACGAGGAGGCGTGGGCGATGAAGCTCCGGCTGGCCCGGGAGGAGGGGCTCCTCGTCGGCACCTCGAGCGGCGCGGCGGTCGTCGCTGCGATCCGGGTGGCGCGCGAGCTCGGCGCGGGCCACCGCGTCGCAACCGTGCTGCCCGACACCGGCGAGCGCTACTTCTCCGCGGCGGAGTGGTTCGCGCGCGAGGCCGCGCGATGACCGCGCCCGGCCTCCGCCACGGCGCCGCGCCCGTCGAGACGGTGGCGCGGCTCGTCGGGAGCACGCCGCTCGTGCGGCTGCGCCGCATCGGGGCGGAGCTCCCCGGCATCCGCCTCTACGCGAAGTGCGAGTTCATGAACCCCGGCGGCTCGGTCAAGGACCGCCCCGCGCTCCGCATGATCGAGGCCGCGCTCCAGGACGGGCGCCTCGGGCCCGGGCGCACCCTCGTCGACTCCACGAGCGGCAACACCGGCGTCGCCTACGCCTGGATCTGCGCGGCGCTCGGGGTCCGCTGCGCCCTCGTCATGCCGCGCAACGTGAGCGCCGCGCGCAAGCGCATCGCGCAGGCGTTCGGCGCCGAGCTCGTGTTCTCGGATCCGCTCGAGGGCTCCGACGGCGCCATCCGCCAGGTGCGCGAGCTCGTGGCGCGGGAGCCGGATCGCTGGTTCTACCCGGACCAGTACGGGAACCCGGAGAACCCGCGCGCCCACGAGCTCGGGACCGCGGTGGAGATCGCCGAGGCGCTCGACGGCGGGGTGGCCGCGTTCGTGGCCGGGATCGGCACGAGCGGCACGGTGATGGGGACCTCGCGCGGGCTGCGCGCGCTCGCGCCGGGGGTGCGCTGCCACGCGGTCGAGCCCGCCGAGCCGCTCCACGGCCTCGAGGGGCTGAAGCACATGGAGAGCTCGATCGTGCCGGCGATCTACGACGAGGCCGAGCTCGACGGGAAGATCTCCATGCCCACCGCGGAGGGCTGGGCGATGGCCGAGCGCCTGGGTCGCGAGGAGGGGCTGCGCGTCGGGCACTCGAGCGGCGCCGCGGTGGCCGGGGCGCTCCAGGTGGCCGAGCGCATGGCGGCGGCCGGCGAGCGGGGTAACGTCGTGACGGTCCTGCCGGACCGCGCCGACCGCTACTTCGAGCCGCGCCGCTGGGACCGGAGGATCACCTGGTGACCTACGGCCCGGAGCTGCTGGCGCGCCTGCGAAAGCTCAGCGAGGCGGACCCGGAGCGCGAGGTGTGCGGGTTCGTCGTCCGCCGCGGCGACGCGCTCGAGGCCCTCTCGCTCCCGAACGTCGCCGACCGCTACCACGCGCTCGATCCCGCGAGGTTCCCGCGCACGAGCCGCGAGAGCTACCTCATGGATCCGCGCGCCCAGCTCCGCGTCCACGAGGAGCTCGAGGCGAGCGGCGGCGAGATCGTGGCCGTGTGGCACTCGCACGTGGAGGTCGGCGCCTACTTCTCCGCCAAGGACCGGGCCGACGCGGTGGTGGACGGCCAGCAGCTCCTGCCCGGCGCCGAGTACCTCGTCCTCGGAGTCCGGGGAGGGCGCGTCGACGAGGCGCGGCGCTACCGCTTCGACGCGGGCGATTTCGTCGAGGCGAAGCTCGACTAGCCCGCCGCGAGTCGAATCGATCTCGACCCCGACCTCTCGACCCCGACCTCTCGACCTCGACTGCTCGACCTCGACTGCTCGACCTCGACTGCTCGACCTCGACTGCTAGCGAGGCCGAGCCCACACCCGCCTATCGCGTCGCCGGCGAGGGCGCATCGAGCGCGGGGGGCACGGGCATCCCGAGCGCCTCGAGGAGCTGGCGCGCCTTCCCCTGCACGATGCGCGTGTTTCGCGGCCCCATCCTGAGCAGGTGCTTCTCCACCTGCGGCGCCGTCTCGAGCCGCTCGTCCTGGAACAGGAACACGCCCTCGCGCTCGACGACCGGAACGTCCCCCTCGACGACCGGCGCCGCCGCGAGCCGGCCGAGGGCGCGCGCGGTGACGTCGTCGAGCGACGCCTCCGGATAGCCGAGCGCGCGGTAGGCGAGCTGGAGGACCCCGTGGAGCGAGCGGTAGACGCGCGCCGCCTCGCGGGCGTCCACCGAGGCGATCGCGTCGCCGAAGGCGTCGTAGCGCGCGTACGAGGCCGGGTCGATGACGGTCTCGGCGCCACGCCGCTGCACCGAGAACGGACGCTCCGGCCGGAGGGGGTCGAGCTGCTTCCGGGGCGAGACGCCCTCCGCGAGGTTGTCGAGGAGCACGGCGGCGCGCCGGACGACCTCGCCCTGCGCGAGCGTCCGCCGGTAGAGCTCGCTCTGCGAGACCGTGTCGGCGAGCGCGCGCGCCTCGGGGTCGCTGACGTTCGGCCCGAGGTCCGCCGCCCGCACCGGCGGGGCTGCCGGCGACGCCGCGGGCGAGGTCTCGCCGGCCGGCGACGCGGGCGCGGCGGCCGGCGGGGTCTGCTCGGTGCGCCCGCCGAAGCGCCGGCTCGCCCAGAAGCCGGCAGCGCCGAGCACGACGAGGATCGCGACGACGAGCGGCGCCCTGCTGGGCCGACGGAGCGTGGTCTTCGGGGTCTCGTCCATGCGTGCCTCACTCGTGAGCGGCCGCGGGGGCCGGGGACGGCGCGCCCTGGAGGCGCCGCGCGTAGCGCTCCGCCAGGATCGAGCCGACGAACAGCTGGAGCTGATGGTAGAACATGATCGGCAGCACGATGAGGCCGAGCCCGGGGTGCGCGCCGAAGATGAGCTTCGCCATCGGCACCCCCGAGGCGAGCGTCTTCTTGGACCCGCAGAACACCGCGGCGATCTCGTCCTCCTTGTCGAGCCCGACGAGCCGCGCGAGGCGCGTCGAGAGCGTCAGGACCACCGCGAGGATGAGCGCCGCCCCCGCGACCGCGATCGCGAGCACGGAAACGCCGTGCTTCGTCCAGAGCCCCGCCCGGACCGAGTCCGAGAACGACACGTAGACGAGCAGCAGGATCACGAGCTTGTCGAACGTGCTCGCGTGCCGGTGCCAGCGCTGGAACCACGCGCCGAGCGCCGGGCGGAGGAGCTGACCGAGGACGATGGGGAGGAGCAGCAAGGTGGCGATGTCGAGCACGGCGCGTCCGACGGAGAGCGACTCGCCCGAGGTGGACGCCCACACGCTCACGAGCAGCGGCGTCGCGATGATCCCGATGAGGCTCGACAGGGTCGCGTTGAAGATCGCGCCGGGGACGTTCCCGTGCGCGACCGCCGTCATCGCCACCGAGGAGGAGATCGTGGAGGGCAGCGCGCAGAGGTAGAAGAAGCCGAGCAGCAGGTCCTCCGGCAGGAACCGCCCGAACGCCGCGGCGAGCACGAGGCCCACGATCGGGAACGCCACGTAGGTCATGGCCTGCACGACCGCGTGCAGCTTCCAGCGCATCATGCCGGCGCGCAGGCGGTCGCGGGAGAGCGCGAGCCCGTGGAAGAAGAAGATGCCGAAGATGCCGGCGTTCGCGACGCGGTCGGCGTGCAGCGGCCCCCCGCTGCGGCCGAGCTCCGGCAGCAGCGTCGCGAGCACGACCGCCGAGACCATGCCGGCGAGGAACCAGTCCCGGGCGAGGCGGCGCAGCCGTTCGATCACGCGGTGACCTCCACCGACAACGAGTAGCACGAGCGGCCGGGTCCAGCCGGGTGACTTGGAAGCGCGCCCATTCCCCTGGCCTCCCGCGGGGCGCGCCACGCGGCCTTCTTCACCCGGCGGCCGCCGCGGGCTTCCGCGCGACGAGCCGCGCCTCGTGGCGGCCCGACTCGAGCCAGCCCTCCTCGTAGCGGACGACCTCGAGCCCGCGGACGAGCGTCGGGAGCTCGCCGTCCTCGAGGAGGTGCGCCGGCCCCGGGCGCGCGTGGCGCTCGAGGTTCCTCCGCGTCGCGTGCGCGACGACGAGGAGTCCTCCCGGCGCGAGCTCCGCCGGGATCGCCGAGAGGAGCGGCCGGTGGAGGAAGTACGTGCAGAGGACGAGGTCCCACGGGCCGTGCGGCAACGGCGACGCCTCGAGATCGATCCGGAGGGTCGCGAGCGAGAGCCCGCGCCGGCGCGCCTCGCGCGCCGCGCGCTCGAGCGCGACCTCCGAGACGTCGGCGAGCGTGACCTCGAGCCCGCGCCGGGCGAGCCAGAGCGCGTTCCGGCCCGAGCCGCCCGCGACGTCGAGCGCCCGACCCTGCCGCGGGAGGAGCGCGTCGAGCGCGTCGAGGAGCGGCGAGGGCTCGGGGATCGCGTCCTCGTCCCGGTACCGCGCGTCCCACCGCTCGCGATCGCCCTCGGCCACCCTCTTCTTTCTAGTCGAGGCGCGCCGCGAGAGCGCCGGAGGGAACGGGGGCTCGGGAGGGGCGAGCCGCAGGCGAGCGCCCCACCGGTACGATCAGACGACCATCACCGCGTCCGGCAGCTCCGTGATCCGCTCCCCGCCGCCCTCGCCCACCGCCCAGGTGTTCTCGATCCCGATGGCGCCGAGCCCGGGGAGGACGAACTTGGGCTCGACGGCGAGCACCTGCCCGCGCACGAGCGGCACGTCGAGCCCGGGCGCGAGCACCGGCAGCTCGTCCAGCTCGAGGCCGACGCCGTGGCCCACGAAGCGCGCCTGCGCCCCCGGCGGTCCCATGAAGCGATCGCCCAGCCCCTCCCGCTCGGCGAGCGCCTTCGCGCGCGCCCAGAGCTCCGACGGGATCGCGCCGGGCCGGAGCCCCTTCACGACCTCCTCCTGGATCGCGAGCGCCACCTCGAACGCGCGCGCGAGCTCGGGGGCGAGCCGGCCGCACACCGCGATGCGGGTCATGTCCGTGACGTAGCCCGCCTTCATCGCGGTGTAGTCGAGCAGGATCGGCACGTCCCCCGGCACGGGCTCGACCGACGCGCCGAGCGGGGAGGACGGCGACAGCCCGCGCCCGGTGACCGGCCCGTCGAAGTAGCTCGGGGCGGTGGCGGAGCCGGCGGCGAGCGCGAGCCCCATGAAGAACTCCTGGTTGAACCCGCGCAGCCGCGGGCTCCCCTCGTTCCCGGCCTTGCGCATCCGGTACTCGAGCTCCGCGGCGAGATCGACCTCGCGCATGCCGGGGCGGAGGAAGGACGGGATCTCGCGGAAGACGCCGCAGAGGAGCGCCGCGGTCTCGCGCATGCGCTCGAGCTCCCAGGGGGACTTCACGCTCCGCTGCACGCGGAGCGCCATCGACACGTCCGCGAGCTCCGCGCCGAGCGCGCGCGCCCAGAAGCGCTCCACCGCGCCCGGGGCGACGTCGAAGGTGAACCCTACCCGACGCGGCCCGCCGAGCGCCGCCGCGAGCTCCTTCGAAGCCGGGAACGGGCGGACGTCCGCGAGCGGGCTCTCCGCCCGGGCGCGCTCGAGGCTCTTGCGCACGAGCAGGACCGCGTCGCCGCCCGCCGGCACCCACAGCGCCGCGTTCTGGCGCGTGCCGGCCAGGTAGAAGACGTCGGTCGCGTGGACGAGGACCGCGCCGTCGAGCCCCTGGGCGCGGAGCGTGTCGCGAAGGGCGTCGAGGCGGGCCCGGCATTCGGTGGCGGGGGTCATGTGGTCAGCATGGACGGGACGGGGCGCGCCCTGCAACCGGGGGCGCCGTGACCCGGGCGCCACTCCCGGAGCTCCTCACCCTCGGTGACGGCGTCGCATTCCCCGACGCCGCCGCGTCGCGGCTACGGCCTCGTCGAGAGCCAGACGAACGCCCCGATCAGCGCGACCAGCGCCAGCACGGCGACGACGATCGCCCCGGCGCCGCCCTTCCGCTCGACACGGTAGCGTTCGAGGCCCGGGCTCGCGAGGCGAGCGCGGACGGTGTCGTCGAGGTAGCGCCGGGCGGTATCCCCGAGGCGTGGCATCTTTGCGGCCATCCCATCACCCCTTTCGTCGCGAGCCATCCTACCGCACGGACCGGCCCGTCTCGGCGGCGCTCGGGGACTCACCGCCGGGGCGAGCGCGACCCGGCGCCCGCCGGCGGCGAGGCACATGGGCTACCGTGGTGGGATGAGCGAGATCGAGATCCGCCGGGCCCGCCCCGAGGACGCGCCGGCGCTCGGGCGGATGGGGGCGACGCTGGCGCGCCTCCACAACCGGATGGACTCCCGGCGCTTCTTCGCGAGCCCGGGGATGGAGGAGGGCTACGCCTCCTGGCTCGCGCGCGAGCTCGCGAGCCGGAAGGCGGTGGTGCTCGCGGCGGTGTCGCGCTCGCGCGGGCGCGAGCAGCTCGTGGGGTACGCGTACGGCCGGCTCGAGGGGCGAGACTGGAACACGCTGCGCGACCCCTGCGGCGTCGGCGTCGATCTCTACGTCGCGCCGCGCGCGCGCCGCCGTGGCGCGGGCCGCCTGCTCCTCGAGGCGCTGGTGCGCGAGCTCGGCCGGCGCGGAGCCCCACAGGTCGTCATCCAGGTCGCGGCGCGGAACGGCCGTGCGCTCGCGATGTTCGAGGGGATGGGCTTCCGCCGGACGGTGGTGGAGCTCGCGATCGATCCCGCCGAGCTCCGGACGCCCGGCGCGGAGTGACGGCGGGACCCGCGTCAGGCGACGCGCGGGCCGGCCGGAGCGCCGGACGACGGCGCGACGCGAGGAGCCCCCCACGCGGCGTTCCGGTCGTGCATCCCGGCGAGCATGCCGATCATCCCGGTCATCGCCTGCTCCGGGCTCGAGGTCCCCCCGATCGCCGCGTAGACCCCCGCCGCGACCGCGTGGGCGGCGTACGCCCCCTCCGCGTACCTCCCCGCCTCGACGCGCGCCTTCCCGGTCCGCGCCCCTGCTCCCTCGAGCTCTCGACGCAGCTCGGCGACGACGGCCTCGTCCTGGTCGCGCCAGTCCTGGAGGTCGCGGAACGCACGTCCGTCCAGCGCGCGGAGCCGCGTCTGCGCGATCGCGCGCGCCACCACGGCGGCCGAAGCCTTCGCGACGCCGGCCGTGACCGGAAACTCGCCGAGGCGAATCCTCCCGAGGTCGCGATCCGCCTCGGCGGTCAGGCGGTCCGCCCACCGCGTCGCGCCCTCGAACGACAGGAGCCGCACGGTCTCCGCCGCGAGGTACGCGCGCGCGATGTCCGCCGGATGCGGATCCTCCGTCCTCCCGACGTTCCGCAACGTCCCCGCGCCGCCCGCGGCCCCGTTCATCGCCCGGAAGTACCCGACGAGCCCGACCGCCGCCGCGGGCCCCATGTTCAGCACGCCGAGGACGTCCGACGCCGTCTCCTCGATGCGGTCCGCCCAGTAGTCGGCGAGGGCGAGCCCCATCTTCTCGCCGAGGAGCCGCTCTCGCACCACCCGCGCGAGCTCGTCGCGCAGCCCGTCGTCCGCCTCGAGGAGGTCGTGTCCCGCCGTCTCGTGCGCGAGGGCCGGCCACGCGAGGATCCCCGCCGAGGCGTTCGCCGCCGGGAGGCTCACCACCGCCGCCTCCACGCCGAGCGTCTCCGTGGCCGTCGCCGGCCAGGTGTACGGGCCGGTCTCGGCGCTGCCCCATCGCACGAGCGGCGGGACCACGCCGTGATCGGGCGGCTTCACGCCGCGGCGGTCCTCGGCGGACAGGAACCCCTCGTAGAGATCGCTCACGACCTCCTGGAAGGCGGCCGTCGCGCGCGCCGCGTAGCCCTCCCCGTGCTGGAGCACCGCCTGCGCGACGTCGAGCAGGAGGCGCGCGGCCCCCTCGCGCTCGGGATCCTCCGCGAGGACGCGGGCGAACCCGCGCGCGCCGAGCCGATCGAGCGAACGCAGGAGCGGGTCCGCGACCTCGCGCCGGTAGCTCGGCGGGAGCTTCGCAGCCGCCCGCTCGAGCCGCGCCCTGAGCGAGGCGAAGGTCGTCGGATCCGGCGGGCCGTCCCCGCCCGCGAGGGCCGCCGTGCGGGCGTCCGCGATGCAGGCGGCGAGGCCCGCGAACGACAGCGGGTCGGAAGGCGAGCGCGGCGCGACGGCGCGGAGCGGCGCGACGCCGTTCGCAGCGTGAAGCGGGTCGCGACGGAGCTCCGGACCGGGGTGCGGGGCGGCCTCGGGCAGCTCGGCGGCCGGGGCGAGGCTTCGGACGGATGCAGCGGAGACGGTTCTCGGGAACATGTGCGCCTCTGGGTGTGGGGGATCGCGCGGGCTTGCGACGGCCGTGCCGGCGCCGTGCCGCGCGCAACCGCGGAGGAGCTGGGGATCCGCGCGCCGAACCTCGCCGTCTCACGCCCACGGCCCACCGCCGCGCGGCCGGGCGGTACGCGCCGCGGACCGATCGCGGGTCGTGGATGCTCAGAACCCCACGATCTCCCCGCTGCACACGCAGCTCCCGCTCGTGGCGCCAGCGGGGACCTCGCAGTTGCCGGAGCAGCAGTCGCCGTTCGCGGTGCAGCTCCCGCCCGCCGCGGCGCACGAGGACGCCGGGCTGCACGTGCCGCTCGTGGCGCCGGCGAGGATCTCGCAGACGCCGGAGCAGCAGTCGCCGGTCGCGGTGCAGCTCCCGCCCTCCGCGACGCACGACGACGGGCTGCACGTGCCGCTCGTGGCGCCGGCGACGATCTCGCAGACGCCGGAGCAGCAGTCGCCGGTCACGGTGCAGCTCCCGCCCGCCGCGGCGCACGACGGCGGCCTGCACGCGCCGCTCGTGGCGCCCGCCGGGAGGTCGCACGAAAGCCCCGCGCAGCACTCGACGCTCGCGGTGCAGCTCTCTCCCACGAGGCCGCACAGGACGGGCGGCGCGGCGACGCACGTGTACTTGCCCTGGCCGCCCGTCGGGAGGCAGGTCGATCCGCCGCAGCAGCTCGTGTCGGCGGTACCGGTGCACCGCGCACCCTCTGCCAGGCAGGCGAAGCACCGCAGGATCCCGGCGCGGTCGGCGACGCACCGGCCGTGGTCGCAGCACTGCTCGCTGAACTGGCAGACGTCTCCTTGCGGGATGCACATCCAGTCCCAAGGCGACGCGCAGGAGCCGTTGTAGCAGGCGCCCGCGCAGCACTCTGCGTTCTGCCGGCAAGGCATCCCGGTCGCCAGGCACATCATCGGCACGGGAGGGCAACCGCGGGTGCAGGTGCCGTTCACGCACGCCGTCCCGCTGCAACAGGTCTCGCCGTTCGCGCACGACCCGCTCGCCTCCGCGCACGCAGGCGCGGCGCACGTTCCCGTGGAGGGATCGCAGGTCAGGCCGGCGCAGCAGACGACGCCGCCCGCGCACGACTGCCCCGCGGCGCCGCACGCCGCGTCTGCTCCGCTCGCCGCCTCCGAGGTCTTGCAGGAGGAGGCGCCGAGCGACAGGGCGAAGACCAGCGGCAGCACTCGTCGACTCAAGGTGGCGTGCGTCATGGCGGCTCCTCCTCGCGAGCCGAGACGAATACCACCGCGCGTGCGCCACGGGTGACGGACAGTGCGCTACGGCCAGGAGTGAATGTGGGATTCCGGAGCCCGACACGACCGGGACTGCGACATCGCGCTCGCGCCGCGCTCCCGGCTCCAGCGCGCCGGCGTCACCGCCCGAACGCGCGCAGGAACGTCCGCACCGCGCCGCGCACCGCCTCGCGCACGGCCGCGTCCGCGGGCCGCTCGAGGATCCCGAGCCGGGCCTTCAGCACGAGGTCGGACTGGCACAGGCTCACGAACTGCACCGCCGCCGCGCGGGGGTCCTCGAGCAGGAGGACGCCCCGCTCCTTCCAGCGCTGGAGGTACGCGGAGAGCATGGCGTAGAGCGAGCCCGGGCCGCGGTCGTAGAGCGTCTGGCCGATCTCCGGGAAGCGCGACGACTCCGCCTGCGCGTGGCGGTAGAGGCCCACCACGGCGGGCGAGAGGAGCAGCCCCATCACCTTCTCGCCGGTCTCCTGCAGCGCCTGCTCGAGCTCGCCCGCGGGCTCGGCGAGGAACGCCCGGATCCCCTCGCGCAGGGCGTCCACCTCCTCCGAGAGGCAGGCGACGTAGAGGCCCTTCTTGTCGCCGAAGTGGTTGTAGACCGTCGCCTTCGAGACCCCGGCGCGGGCTGCGATGACGTCCACGCAGGCCCGCTCGTAGCCGAGCTCGCCGAAGGTGGCGCGCGCCCCCGACAGGATCTGGCGCCGCTTCGCGGGGGAGAATTCCGCTGTTCTGGCGCCAGGTTCGCTCATTCGCACGCTCTATACTGAACGGTTCAGTCTTGACCGTCAACAGGTGCGACAGTATGTCTTGCGGCTCGCCGGAGCGCTCGTCCGGCGTGAACGGATCGACGAAAGCCGCGAAATGACTCCTCTCTCCGTGACCTCGCCCGTCGCTCCGCGACGCGCGCTCCCGTTCCCCCTCCGTGCCGGAGCGTCGCTCGCCACGGTCGCCGCCCTCGCGCTCGCCCTCTCCGGCTGCGAGCGGACCCAGGCGAAGGGACCGCCTGCCGCGGCCCGCCCGGTCGAGGTCGGGGTCGTGACGCTCGCCCCGACCTCGGTGACGCTCGTGAAGGAGCTGCCCGGCCGGACGTCGGCGTTCCGCGTCGCCGAGGTGCGCGCGCGCGTGAACGGGATCGTGCTGAAGCGGCTCTTCACGGAGGGCAGCGACGTGAAGGAGGGGCAGCCGCTCTTCCGGATCGACCCGGCGCCGTACCAGGCGGCGCTCGACAGCGCGAAGGCCGCGCTCGCGCGCGCGGAGGCGAAGGTCGCGTCCGCGCGGCTGCAGGCGCAGCGCTACACGGAGCTCGTCGAGGCGAACGCGGTGAGCCGGCAGGAGCACGACGACGCGGTGGCGACGCTGAAGAGCGCGGAGGCCGACGTCGCCGCGGGGCGCGCGGCGGTGCAGGCGGCGCGGATCAACCTCGGGTACACGACCGTCACCTCCCCGGTGCCCGGCCGCATCGGGCGCTCCGCCGTCACCGAGGGCGCCTACGTGCAGCAGGCGCAGGCGACGCTGCTCGCGACGGTGCAGCAGCTCGACCCCCTCTACGTGGACGTCACGCAGTCGAGCACCGACGCCCTGCGGCTGCGTCGCGACCTCGAGAGCGGGAAGCTCCAGAGCGCCGGGAAGAACCAGGCGAGCGTCTCGCTCGTGCTCGAGGACGGGCGGGAGTACGAGCAGCACGGCACGCTGCAGTTCTCCGACGTCTCGGTCGACGCCGGCACGGGATCGATCTCGCTCCGGGCCATCTTCCCGAACCCGCGCGGCGACCTCCTCCCCGGCATGTTCGTCCGCGCGCGCATCAACGAGGGTGTGAACCCGCAGGCGATCCTCGTCCCGCAGCGCGGCGTGACGCGCGACCAGAAGGGCCAGCCGACCGCGCTCGTCGTGAACGCCGAGAAGAAGGTCGAGCTCAGGCAGCTCGTGACCGACCGCACCATCGGCGACACGTGGCTCGTCACCGACGGCCTCAAGGCCGGCGATCGGGTGATCGTCGAGGGCCTGCAGAAGGTCCGGCCCGGGGCCGAGGTGGTCCCCGTCCCCGCCGCGTCCACGCGGCAGGCCTCCCGCTAGCAGCGCGGTCGCACCCTCCCCAGGAGATCGGACACCCGTGGCCAGGTTCTTCATCGATCGCCCCATCTTCGCGTGGGTGATCGCGATCATCGTGATGCTGGCGGGGGTCCTCTCCGTCCTGTCCCTGCCGGTGGCGCAGTACCCGGCGATCGCGCCGCCCGTCATCAGCGTCAACGCGAGCTACCCCGGCGCGTCGGCGAAGACGCTCGAGGACACGGTCACCCAGGTGATCGAGCAGAAGATGAACGGCCTCGATCACCTGCGCTACCTGTCCGCGACGAGCGACTCGGCCGGCAACGCGAGCGTGGTCCTCACCTTCGACGCCGGGACGAACCCGGACATCGCGCAGGTCCAGGTCCAGAACAAGCTGCAGCTCGCGATGCCGCTGCTGCCGCAGGAGGTGCAGCGCCAGGGCGTCCGCGTCGCCAAGGCGGTGAACAACTTCCTCATGATCGCCGGCTTCGTCTCCGAGGACGGCAGCATGAGCCGCAACGACCTTGCGGACTACGTCGTCTCGACGCTCCAGGACCAGGTGAGCCGCGTGACGGGCGTCGGCGACGTGCAGGCGTTCGGGTCGGCGTACGCCATGCGGATCTGGCTCGACCCGGAGAAGCTCACGAACTACGGCCTCACCCCGCTCGACGTGAGCGGCGCGGTCCAGGCGCAGAACGCCCAGGTCTCGGCCGGCCAGCTCGGCGGCGCGCCCGCCGTGAAGGGGCAGGAGCTCAACGCGACCATCACCGCGCAGACGCGGCTCCAGACTCCGGAGCAGTTCCGCGACGTCCTCCTGCGCGTGAACCCGGACGGCTCGCAGGTGCGGCTCGGCGACGTCGCGCGCGTCGAGCTCGCCGGCGAGACCTTCGAGATCGAGAGCTACTACAACGGCCGCCCGGCGGCCGGCATGGGCATCAAGCTCGCCAGCGGGGCGAACGCGCTCGCCACGGCGAGCGCCGTGCGCGCGCGGCTGGACGAGCTGTCGCGGTTCTTCCCGCCGGGGATGAAGGTCGTCTACCCGATCGACACGACGCCCTTCGTGCGGCTCTCCATCGAGGAGGTCGTGAAGACGCTCCTCGAGGCGATCCTGCTCGTCTTCCTCGTGATGTACCTGTTCCTCCAGAACTTCCGGGCGACGCTCATCCCCACCATCGCGGTGCCGGTCGTGCTGCTCGGCACGTTCGGCGTGCTCGCGGCGGCGGGGTACAGCGTGAACACGCTCACCATGTTCGGCATGGTGCTCGCCATCGGGCTCCTCGTCGACGACGCCATCGTGGTCGTCGAGAACGTCGAGCGCGTGATGAGCGAGGAGGGGCTCTCGCCCCGGGAGGCCACGCGCAAGTCGATGGGGCAGATCACCGGCGCGCTCGTCGGCATCGCGCTCGTGCTCGCCGCGGTGTTCGTCCCGATGGCCTTCTTCGGCGGCTCGGTGGGCGTCATCTACCGCCAGTTCTCGATCACGCTCGTCTCGTCGATGGCGCTCTCCGTCGTCGTCGCGCTGACGCTCACCCCCGCGCTCTGCGCGACCATGCTGAAGCCGGTCGCGAAGGGCCACGGCCTCGAGCGGGGCGGCCTCTTCGGCGCGTTCAACCGCCTGTACGACCGCGGCAGCGCGCGTTACCGCGGGCTCGTCGGCGCCCTGCTCGGCCGGACCGGGCGGGCCATGATCGCCTACGTCGCGATCGTCGCCGCGCTGTCGGCGCTCTTCCTGCGCGTGCCCACCGCGTTCCTCCCCGAGGAGGACCAGGGCCAGCTCTTCGTGCAGGTGCTGCTCCCGCCCGGGAGCACGCTCGAGCACACCCGCGAGATCATGCTGCGGGTGTCCGACCAGCTGCTGCACGACGAGAAGGACGCGGTCGAGTCGGCGATGAGCATCGTGGGCTTCAACTTCGGCGGCCGCGGCCAGAACGCGGGCGTCGCGTTCGTGAAGCTCAAGGACTGGAGCGAGCGCAAGGAGGCGCGGCTCAAGGCGAAGGCGGTGGCCGGCCGCGCCATGGCCGCGTTCTCGGGCATCAAGGACGCGATGGTGTTCGCGTTCGTCCCGCCCGCCGTCTCCGAGCTCGGCAACGCCACCGGCTTCGAGCTCCAGCTCCAGGACCGCGGCGGCCTCGGCCACGAGCAGCTCGTGGCGGCGCGCAACCAGCTCCTCGGCCTCGCCGCCAAGCACCCCGCCCTCGCCAAGGTCCGGCCCGCCGGCCTCGAGGACACGCCGCAGTACAAGGTGGACGTGGACCAGCAGAAGGCCGCGGCGCTCGGCGTGTCGCTCGCCGACGTGAACGCCACCCTGTCCTCCACGTGGGGCATCTCCTACGTGAACGACTTCATCGACAAGGGCCGCACGAAGCGCGTGTACCTGCAGGCGGACGCGCCGTTCCGGATGCAGCCCGCGGACGTGGAGCGCTGGTACGTCCGGAACCGCCAGGGCCAGATGGTCCCGTTCTCGTCGTTCTCGAGCGGTCGCTGGACCTACGGCTCGCCGAAGCTGGAGCGCTTCAACGGGACGCCGGCGGTGGTGATCCAGGGCGAGGCCGCGCCGGGTCACAGCACCGGCGAGGCCATGGCCGCCATGGAGTCCATCGTGAAGCAGCTCCCCACCGGCGTCGGCTCGGAGTGGTCCGGGCTCTCGTACGAGGAGCGGCTGTCGGGCGCGAACGCCCCCGCGCTCTACGCGATCTCGCTGCTCGTCGTGTTCCTGTGCCTCGCGGCGCTGTACGAGAGCTGGTCCATCCCGGCCGCCGTCATGCTCGTCGTGCCGCTCGGCGTGCTCGGCGCGGTGCTCGCGACGCTCCTCGGCGGGCTCGCGAACGACGTCTACTTCCAGGTCGGCCTGCTCACGACCATCGGGCTCTCGGCGAAGAACGCCATCCTCATCGTCGAGTTCGCGAAGGAGCTGCGCGAACGCGGGAGAGGCGTGGTGGAGGCCGCCCTCGAGGCCGCGCGCATGCGGCTCCGGCCGATCCTCATGACCTCGCTCGCGTTCATCCTCGGGGTCCTGCCGCTCGCGCTCGCGCGCGGCGCGGGCGCCGGGAGCCAGAACGCCATCGGCTTCGCCGTGGCGGGCGGCATGATCTCGGCGACGGTGCTCGGCGTGCTCTTCATCCCGGTGTTCTTCGTCGTGATCGGGCGCCGCGCCAGGGTCACCTCGGCCCCCGCGCCGGCGGAGGGCGACGAGGAGGGGGACGGGGGGACCGAGGGGGAGGCGCTCCATGCGTAGCGCCCCGCTCGCCGCGGCCACGGCCGCGGTCCTCCTCGCGAGCTGCACCCTCGCGCCGCGCTACCGCCGCCCCGAGGCTCCCGTCGCCGGGCAGTGGCCCGAGGGCGCCGCCGCGGAGGCGGCGCGCGCCGCGGCGCCCGGGGCAGCGCCGGCGGAGCTCGGCTGGCGCGACGTGTTCGGCGACCCGCGCCTGCAGGCCCTCATCGCGCTCGCGCTCGAGAACAACCGGGACCTCCGCGTCGCCGCCCTGAACGTCGAGCTCGCGCGCGCGCAGTACCGCATCCAGCGCTCGCAGCAGCTCCCCACCGTGGCGGGCACCGCGAGCGCCACGCGCCAGCACGTCGACGCCGACCTCAGCCCCACCGGCCGCGCCTCCACGAGCACGCAGTGGGAGGTCGGCGCGGGCGTCACCGCGTTCGAGCTCGATCTGTTCGGGCGGGTCCGCAGCCTCAAGCGCTCGGCGCTCGAGCAGTACCTCGCGACCGAGGAGGCCCGGCGGAGCGCCCACCTCTCGCTCGTCGCCGAGATCGCCACCCAGTACCTCGCCGCCCGCGCGCTCGACGATCAGGTCGCGCTCGCGCGGCAGACGCTGAAGACGCTCCAGGCCTCCTACGACCTCACGAAGCGCAGCTACGACGTGGGGCGCACCTCGGAGCTCGACCTGCGCACGGCGGAGTCGCAGGTGCTCTCGGCCCGCTTCAACCTCGCCGCGTACGCGCAGCAGCGCGAGCAGGCGCAGAACGCGCTCGTGCTCCTCGTCGGCCAGCCCTTGCCGGCGGGGCTCCCCGCCCCCGAGCCGCTCGAGGCCGCGCCGCTCCTCGCCGACCTCCCGCCCGGGCTCCCGTCGGAGCTCCTGCAGCGGCGGCCGGACATCCTCGGAGCGGAGCACGCGCTCCGGGCGGCGAACGCCAGCATCGGCGCCGCGCGCGCCGCGTTCTTCCCCTCCATCACCCTCACCGCGTTCGGCGGCACCGCGAGCGGCGAGCTCTCCGGGCTCTTCGGCGCCGGCTCCGGGCTCTGGAGCTTCACGCCCCAGCTCACCCTGCCGCTCTTCACCGGCGGCCGGAACCGCGCGAACCTCGACGCGGCGGAGGTGCGGAAGTCGATCGAGGTCGCCCGGTACGAGAAGGCGATCCAGGTCGCGTTCCGCGAGGTCGCCGACGCCCTCGCCGCGCGGGCGTCGCTCGACGATCAGCTCGCCGCCCAGACGGCGCGCGTCGAGGCCGAGCAGCGGCGCTACGCCATCTCCGACCTGCGCTACCGCAAGGGCGTCGACAGCTACGTGACCGTGCTCGTCGCTCAGCGCGACCTGTACGCCGCGCAGCAGCAGCTCATCCAGTCGCGGCTCGCGCGGCTCGGGAACCTCGTCGCCCTCTACAAGGCGCTCGGCGGCGGCTGGCTCGAGCGCTCCGCCCACGCCGCGGCCGCGAGCACGCCGCCGTCTCCGGCGCCGTGATCGCGGATGCCGTCCGGGGCCCGGTGACTCACGGCCCCGAGTCCACCTCCCCCACCCGGAGCCGCTCGGCGAGCCACCGCGCTTGCCACGCGCGCTCCGCCTCGAACGCCGCGAGCCCGCCGCCCAGCGCGGAGGCGAGCGTCGCGGCGATGTAGGAGGTCGTCGCGGGGCCGACGTGCAGCGCGTTCTGGGCGGCGTCGGCCACGAGCTCCGCCGCGCGGGAGGCGGGGCCTGCGCCGCTCGCGACGTCCGCGATCGCGTCGAGCTCGGTCGCTCGCGCGAGCGCGTCCCGCGCCGCGGTGGGCACGTGCGGCAGGGCGAGGTCGCGGGCGCGCAGCGCGCACGCCCGCGCGTAGTCCCCGGCGAGCGCCCGATCCCAGGCCGCGACGCGCGCGACCAGCCGCGCGCGGGGAGCCGCGACCTGGTAGCGGGCCTCTCTCACCGGGCCGTCGAGCTCGATCCGCCAGAGCTCGTCGGCGAGCCAGTACGGGAGATCGCCCGCGCGGCAGGCGTGGATCCAGAGCTCGGGCCGATGGGCTGCGGCGCTCACCCATTCGCCCGACGCGGGCCACTGGAAGCGGGTGAAGGGGGCGAGCGCGCCCGCGGCGAGGAACTTGAAGGCGATCACGCGCCGCCTCCGGAGCCCTTCTTCCAGTCGCGAAAGATCGCGAGCAGCGCGTCGCGCGCCTCGGGCGCGACGGACTCCTCGGTGAGCTCGCCGGCGCGCTCGAGGACCCGGCGCATCTGGGCGAGGTAGGTGCGGCACCAGTCGCAGTAGGTGAGGTGCAGCTCGAAGCGGGTCCGCTCCTCGACCGGCAGGGTCGCCTCCAGGTAGTCCGTCACGAGCTCGACGAGCTCGCGGCAGGAGAGATCGGGGACCGCGGCCGTCACGGCGCCTCCTCCCGTCCCATGCGCGCCTCGAGGAAGGCGCGCACCTTCGAGCGGGCGCGGTGCAGCAGCACGCGCTGGTTCACCTCCGTGATGCCGAGCAGCGCGCACACCTCGCCGGCCTCCCAGCCCTCGACGTCGCGCAGGGACATGACCGTTCGCTGAGCGTGCGGGAGCGTCTCGAGCGCCTCGGCCACGAGCGCGACCAGCTCGCTCGACTCCGCGCGCGCGTCGGGCCAGGGCTCGGGCGGCTCCGACCAGTGGCCGGCCCACCGGTCCTCGTCTCCCCGGAAGCGATCCGGCGACACCGACGGCGCGTCCTCCTCGTCGTCCGGTCCGAGCGACGACATCGGCACCGAGCGACTCTCCTTCAGCCCCCGCGCCTTCGCGCAGTTCACGAGGATGCTGAAGATCCAGGACTTGAGCGACGAGCGCCCCTCGAAGAGGTGGAGCCCCCGGAGCACGCCGAGCCACGCCTCCTGCACGACCTCCTCCGCCACCGCCTGGCTCCGCACGAACGTCGCCGCGACCCGCACCATCGCGCCGTGATGGCGCGTCACGAGGGCGAGGAACGCGGCCTCGTCGCCGGCGCGGAGGGCCGCGAGCTCTCGCTCCTCGGCTGCGCACCCGACCGGCTCCGAAACGCACGGCGGCTCCATCCGCGGCACCTCCCCTGCCAGGAACGCGGGTCGCGCCGGATGTAGCTCGCAGGGCGCCGGGCCACTGTGCTTCGACGGGGACGGCCGTTCGGAGTCGGGCGACTCCACCTCGTGCGCAAGGGGCAGGCGCCAATGCACGGGCGCCCGCCCGCCGAGCTGCCGCCGCTCGTGTAACGGAGGTGACCCTCCGCGCCTCTACGACGAGAGGAGAGCGAGGACGTCATGGCGCACGCAGAGCACGAGCACGACCTCGAGCAGGCGGCGTTCCGGAGCTGCATCACGGGCGCCGTGGTCGCCACCGGCCCGTTCCACGACGTGACGCTGCTGCCCGACGGCCTCGACGCGGACCTCGAGGAGTGGCAGGCGGGGTTCCTCACCGTCGCGGGGCGGTTCCTGGACCGCCGCGAGGCGGCGGTGGCGCTCGGCCACGCCGGGCGGCTCGAGGCGCGCGCGTACTTCGCCGGCGACCCGTGCCCGACGCTCGAGGCCGGCCACCCGGTGAGCTGGCATGGGCGGCGGGCGGCCTGAGCGTCGCCCCGGCCGCGCGGCCAGGCGCCCTGCTCGGGAGCGTAACGGTGGCCAGCTTTTCCCACACCGCTCGCGTGCGGACGTCCCGTGCGCGTGCCCCGGGAGACCCCCATGGACCTCGACGCGATCGTCGTCGGCAGCGGCCAGGCGGGCGTGCCGCTCGCCACCCGCCTCGCGAGCCACGGCCAGCGGGTGCTCCTCGCGGAGCGCGGGCCGCTCGGCGGCACGTGCACCAACACGGGCTGCACGCCCACGAAGACGCTCGTCGCGAGCGCCCGCGCCGCACACGTCGCGCGGACGGCGGGCCGGCTCGGCGTGCAGGCCGGGGCCGTGAAGGTGGACCTCCCCGCGGTCATCGCGCGGAAGGACGCGATCGTCCGCCGCTGGCAGGAGAGCATCGCGAAGCGCCTCGCCGGCGCCGGCGCGAACCTCCGGCTGGTCCGCGGCCATGCGCGGCTCGTCGGCGAGCGGACCGTGGAGGTCGCGGGCGAGCGCCACCGCGCCGCGGTCGTGATCCTGAACGTGGGCGCCCGGCCGATCGAGCCGCCCATCCCCGGCCTCGGCGGCGTGCCCTGGCTCGACAACCGGCGCCTGATGGAGCTCACGGAGCTCCCGTCGCACCTCGTGGTCGTGGGAGGCGGCTACATCGGGTGCGAGCTCGCCCAGGCGTACCGGCGCTTCGGCGCCGACGTGACCGTGGTCGAGCCCGCCCCGCACCTCCTCGGCCACGAGGACCCCGAGATCTCGGAGGCGATCGAGGGGTTCTTCCGGGACGAGGGCCTCGCGCTCGCGCTCGGCGTCCGCGCCGAGCGCGTCTCCGGCGAGCCCGGACGCATCACGGTGGGGCTCTCGAGCGGGCGCGCGGTGACGGGCTCCCACCTCCTCGTCGCCACCGGCCGCAGGCCCAACACCGACGACCTGGGCTGCGACGCGGCCGGCGTGAAGCTCGACGGGCACGGCTTCGTCGAGGTGGACGATCACTATCAGTCGAGCGCGCCGGGGGTCTACGCGGTGGGCGACTGCGCGGGCGGCCCGCAGTTCACGCACGCGGCCTGGGACGACCACCGGCTCCTGTTCGACGTCCTCACGGGAAAGCCGGGCCGCGGCCGGAAGGATCGACTCATCCCGTACACCGCGTACACCGACCCCCAGGTCGCGGGCGTGGGGCTCACCGAGCACGAGGCCAAGGAGAAGGGCGTCCGGTACGAGGTCGCGACCCTGCCGTTCGGCAGCGTCGCGCGCGCGATCGAGACCGACGAGAAGGCGGGCGTCCTCAGGGTGCTCGTCGATCCGGTGAGCGAGCGGATCGTCGGCGCGTCCATCGTGGGCGCGGAGGCGGGCGAGCTCATCCACGTCTTCGCGGCGCTCATGCAGGCCGGCGCACCGGTGCGCGCGCTGGTCGACATGGAGGTCGTGCACCCCTCGTTCGCCGAGGGCCTCCAGTCGGTCGTCATGGCGCTCCCGCGGTACGCCCTGTCGTGAGCGGCGCGACGACCGGCGAGCTCCCCGGCGAGCTGACGTGCCGCGAGCTCGTCGAGCTCGTCACGGAGTACCTCGAGAACGCGCTCGCGCCCGACGAGCGGACGCGCTTCGAGCTGCACCTCGCCGTCTGCCCCGGGTGCGAGGCTCACGTCCAGACGCTGCGCGCGACGCTGCGGGCCGCGGGCCGACTCTCGGAGGAGTCGCTCCCGGAGGAGGCGCGCACGCGCCTGCTGCGCGCGTTCCGCGACTGGAAGCGCCGCCCCCCGGGCGCGGCGTGACGCGTTCTCTGCTCGGCGGGCCTGCGAAGAAAGCGCTCCGGGCCGCGCCCCGCGTCACGCGACGCGCAGGCGCGGCCGCCGCCAGAGCAGGCTCGCGCCGGCCGCGGCCAGGAGCACCCCGCCCACGTGGAAGGCCAGGAGGTGCGGGACCTCGCTCTGCAGTCCGCAGGTGACCTGGAGCGCGGCGTCGCCGGCCAGCGCCCCGGCCGCCGCCACCCCCGCGACAGCGAGGCGCGCCGGCGAGGTGGAGCCCCCGCGGAGCGCGAGCCAGACCGCCCCCAGCACCAGCGCCGCAGCGGCGAGCTCGCTCGCGAGGCAGTCCGCGCCCGGTGCGCCGGCGATGGGGGTCCCGGCAGCGGCGATCCCGGCGAGGATCGTCGCGACCACGCTCCCCCCGAGGACGAGCAGCGGCCTCCGGTTCGCCGCCGCGGCGAGGGCGAGGGCGAGCGCCAGCACGAGACCGGCCCTGCCCCAGTCATCGATCGCGCCGGAGCGGCTCCGCGCGATCACCACGAACACGAGGGCGGCCACGCAGGCCGCGGCGCTCGACCCGATCGTACGCCTGCGCGCCTCGCGCCGGAGCTCGGCGACGATCGAGCGAGACACCCGCTCGAGCGCCCCCGCCGGCAGCGGCACGGGGTCCGAGCGCTCGATGAGCACCTGGAGCCGCTCCGCCTCCCGGAGCGCGCGGGCGCACTCCGCGCACGCCTTCGCGTGCAACGCGGCGGCGATCCGCTCCGGGTCGTCGGGGGCCAGCGCGGCGAGCCCCGGCGCGTCGCCCCCGACGTGCTCGCGGCCGGTCATGAGCGGTCCTCCGCGACGAGATCCGCGAGGGCGACGCGAAGCTGCTCGTAGGCGCGAAACGCCCGCAGCTTGGCGGCGCCCTCGGAGATGCCCAGCACGCGGCCGATCTCGGCGAAGCCGAGCTCCTCGAAGCGGTGCAGGTAGACCACGACGCGCTGAGGCTCGGCGAGGCCTTCCAGGGCGACCCGCACCCGCTCGGCCCGCTGCCCTGCCAGGACTGCCTCTCCCGCATCACGCGCCCCGGGATCCATGACCTCGTCGTCGCCCTCCTGCACCTCGCGCCCCTGCTTTCTCAGCCAGTCGATCCGCACGCGCCCTGCGATGGTGAAGACCCAGGGGCGGAGCCGCTCCCCTCCCCGCCAGCTCGCGCGCGCGACGTGCATCTTCAAGAACGTACTCTGCAGGAGATCCTCGGCCACCGCTCCAGGCCCGACCGATCGCACGAAGAACGCGTGAACGGACGGCGCGAGAGAACGGAACAGGCGCTCGAACGCTCCCGCGTCTCCCGCGACGTAGGCCTCCATCAGGGCCTCCTCGTTCACCTGACCCCGCATACGTGCGCCGAGGGCTCCGGGTTACGCAGCCGCCGCGAGTAACCGGCGCCTCCGGTCGCGCGTACTCGGAGCACCCCAGGAGCGCACGTTCCTGGAGGGAACGAACGGAGCGAGCACATGCCGCACGCGAGCCATCCGGGAGCCGTCTTCGCGTTCCTCTGGCTGTCCACCCTCGCCTGTGGGGCTCGAGCGGGCGGGACCGAAGCGGCGCCCCGCCCGGCCGTCGCGCAGGAGACCTCGAAGATGTCGACCTACCGGAAGCCGTCGGACGAGGAGCTCCACCGGCGCCTCTCTCCCGAGCAGTACCGGGTGACGCAGCAGGAGGGCACCGAGCCGGCGTTCCGCAACGCCTACTGGGACGAGCACCGGGCCGGCATCTACGTGGACGTCGTCTCCGGCGAGCCGCTCTTCAGCTCTCTCGACAAGTTCGACTCCGGCACGGGCTGGCCCAGCTTCACCCGTCCACTCGATCCCGCGAGCATCTCGACCCGCAGCGATCGCAGCCTCCTCTTCACGCGGACCGAGGTCCGCTCGCGGCAGGCCGGCTCGCACCTGGGCCACGTGTTCGACGACGGGCCCCCGCCCACGGGGCTGCGCTACTGCATGAACTCCGCGGCGCTGCGCTTCGTCCCGGTCGAGCGGCTGGCCGAGGAGGGGTACGCGAGGTTCCTGCCCATGTTCGAGTCGGTGGACGCCACGGCGCCCTCGAGCGACGGGAGGACGAGCCCGTGAAGCTTGCCCTGCTCCTCGGCGCCCTCGCGGCCGCCGTCGCGACGGTCCAGCTCCTCGGCGCTCCCGCCCGCGCCGGGCGCGGAGGCGACGGCCAGATCGGCAACCCCAGCGTGGGCACGAAGCCGGGCCACGTCGGCCACGGCACGGCGCTCGTCGCCTCCGGGAAGAACCAGCTCGCGATCTTCGCCCAGGGCTGCTTCTGGGGCGTGGAGGAGCGCTTCCGCAAGGTGCCCGGCGTCGTGGCGACCGCGGTGGGCTACACGGGCGGGCGGGCCCGGAACCCCAGCTACGAGGACGTGTGCACGAACACCACCGGCCACGCCGAGGCGGTCCTCCTCGAGTACGATCCCGCGAAGGTGAGCTACCCGGAGCTGCTCGCGTTCTTCTGGAAGACCCACGACTCGACGAGCGGCGATCGCCAGGGCCCGGATCGCGGCAGCCAGTACCGGTCCGCCATCTTCACCTTCGGTCCAGAGCAGCAGGCCGCGGCGCTCGCCTCGCGCGCCGAGGAGCAGAAGCACCTCGCGGACCCGATCACGACGGAGATCGCGGCGGCCGGCCCGTTCTGGGTGGCGGAGGACTACCACCAGCAGTGGGACGAGAAGCACGGCGCCCTCTCCTGCCCGGTGCCGCACCGGGCGCGGGCGAAGTGAGCGCAGCCCGCGGAGGCCCCGCGACGCCGTCCCCGCGCCGCGCTACCGGACTGGGGGCCGCCCGTGGCGGGCGGCGCCACCGTCACACGCCTGCGAACCACTCGTAGCCCTGGTCTTCCCAGTACCCGCCGGTCCGCACCGGGAGGAAGCTCACCTCGGTGAGGTACTTCACCATCTTGTAGCCGAGCTTCACGGCGGAGTAGAGGCGCAAGGGCGCGCCGTGCTCCCGCTGCAGCGGCGCGCCGTTCATCCCGTACGCGAGGATCGTCTGCGGGTGGAGCGCGCTCTCGAGGTCCCAGGACGACCAGTACCCGGAGTCGAAGGAACGGAACTCGACGTAGCGCGCCCGCCGGTCGACGCCGGCGAGCCGGGCGAGCTCGGCGAGGCGGACGCCGTCCCAGGAGGCGACCGCGGACCACCCCTCTACGCAGTGGTGGCGAACGCGCGTGCGCGTGGCCGGGAGGCGCCGGAGCTCCGCGACGGACAGGGTGAGCGGGCGCGCGACGAGTCCCCGCACCGCGAGCGCCCAGCCGGCGGGCGCGACGGGGAGCTCCCTCGAGATCTTGTACGCCGGGAAGTCCTCGGGGGCGCTCTCCTCCCCCTCGGAGAGCTCGGGGGCGAGCCGGCCCGGATCGAACAGCGCGCGCTGGAAGCGCTCGTTGACGTTCTCCATCAGGCCGAGGAACCCCGCGTGCGGGCGATCGCCGTCGCACGCGAGCCCGCCGAGCGCGAGGAGCCCGGCCGAGCGGAGCCCACCCGAGAGGAAGTTCCGTCGCGTCGAGCTCATGGCGCCTCCTCCGGGAGCCGCGTCTCCCGCGGAGCCCGGCGCTCCTCCGGGCCGAGGTCCCGCCCGACCGTCATGCCGGCGAGCGTCCGCGGGTGAAGCACCACCTGGACCACGTGGACGACGGTGAAGAGCGCGAGCCCCGCGAGCACGAGCAGGTGAATGGCGCGGGCGGCGTCGTAACCGCCGAGGAGCGCGGTGAGGAGCGAGAGCTGCACCGGCTTGTACATGGCGAGGCCCGAGAGGACGAGGAGCGGAGCGGCCGCGAGGACCCCCGTGTACGTGAGCCGCTGCATGCCGTTGTAGAGGCCGACCGGCGGCGGAGCCTCCCTGCGCAGCCGCAGATCGTGGAGGAGGGTGCCCCACGCGTTCCGCGCGTCGCGGCGCGGGGAGAAGAGCCGCCGCCGCCACTCGCCGCTCGCGAAGAGATACACGCCGTAGACGAGCGCGTTCGCGACGAAGAGCCAGGCGAAGGCGAAGTGCCAGTGTCGCGCCCCGGCGAGCCACCCGCCGATCGTCAGGGCGTCGGGCGGGCGCATGCCCTGCAGCAGATACCAGCCGTAGTCCCGGCCGCGCTCGCCGAGGAAGGGGTACGCGGCCAGGATGCGGAGCCCGCTCCCGGCCATGACGACGAGGAAGACGAGGTTGGCCCAGTGGGTGGTCCGGATGAGCCAGGGCTGCTTGGAGCGAGGCATCGCTTCGGGAGGTACGAGGGAGGCGGGGTTTCGTTACGCGCCGGGCGGGGGTGCGGCGTACGGCGGGCCGCCAGAGCCCATCGGCTAGAATCCTCTAATGCCATCAACTCCCCGCGGCGCCCCGGGAGCGCCGATGCGAACGCTCGAGCGCGTGGTGATCTGCGGCGCGGGGGCGGTGGGCAGCGCCTACGCCGAGCGCTTCCAGGACACGGACGGCGCGGACCTCTCCGTCGTCGCGGGCGGTGAGCGCCGCGAGCGCCTCCTGCGGGAGGGACTCACCGTGAATGGACGGCGCATCGACGTGCGGGTGATCGCGCCCGGCGAGCCGGGTCCGCCCGCGGACCTCCTGCTCGTCGCGGTGAAGCACCCCCAGCTCGCCGCCGCCATCGAGGACGTTCGCTCCCGGGTGGGCGAGAGGACGATCATCCTCCCGCTCCTGAACGGCATCACGAGCGAGGCGGCCCTCGCGCGCGCGTTCGGGGCCGAGAAGGTGCTGCACGCCTTCGTGGTCGGCAACGACGTGGTCCGGGAAGGGACCCACGTCCGCTACGCGAACATCGGCCGGCTCGTCTTCGGCGCGGCCTCCAACGACCGGGGCGATCCGCGCGTGGTCGCGGTCGAGGCGCTCCTCGCGCGCGCCGGCATCCCCGCCGTGGTCCCCGCCGACATCCTCCGCGAGCAGTGGTGGAAGTTCATGCTCAACGTGGGGGTGAACCAGGTCTCGGCCGTCCTGCGGGTCCCCTATCGCGCGTTCGGCGCCGTCCCGGAGATCCGCGAGCTCACGCGCGCCGCGGCGCTGGAGGTGGTGGCGCTCTCCGCGCGCGAGGGGATCGCGCTCGGCCCCGAGGACGTGGAGCGCATCTTCCCCATCCTCGCGACCCTCGCGCCGGGCGGGAAGACCTCCATGCTCCAGGACGTGGAGGCCGGGCGGAAGACCGAGGTCGAGATCTTCGCCGGCGCGGTCGTCGAGCTCGGCCGGCGACACGGGATCGCGACGCCCGTGAACGCGCTCCTCGGCACGATGATCGCGGCGCTCGAGCGGCTCGCCGGGATCCCGGGCTGAGGCGCTCCGAGGCGCGCAAAGGCCCGGACCGGCCGGGCCGCGCGAGGTGCGCGGCCGGCCGGACCGGGGGAGCCCGCTCCGGGGGGAGGCGTGGCGGGCTCTCTCCCGTTGCGGCCGCTCGTGCTCAGGACGCCGCGTGGGACGCAGGCTTCGCGAGCCCCGCGAGGGCCGGGGCGACCACCGCGGTCCGGCCCCGGGCCGCGCGCAGCGCCTCGGCCGCCGTGTACACCGACGCGCCGAGCAGGACGAGGTCCTTCACGAGGAAGCCGAACGCGGGGCCCTGCGGCGACAGCCCGCCTGGCGTCGTGAAGAGGAACGAGAGCGTGGTCGCGAAGATGACGGTCGCGAGCGCGCTGCCGATCGCCGACGCCACGGGCGAGAAGCGCCGCGAGGCGATGAGGAGCCCCGCCGCGAGCTCGATGACGCCGACGAGGTTCGAGACGCCCTGGACGCTCAGGATCGCGTACAGCCAGCTCATGAACGGGCTGTTCGAGACGAGCGGCTGGATCGCCTTCGCCTCGAACCCGGCGAACTTCAGCCCGCCGAACGCGAGGAGCAGGAACACGACTCCATAGCGCAGGATGGCGGTGCCTGCGGCCTCGATCTTCGCGATGCGGTGCTCGACGTCTGCTGGGTTTCGCTTGTCCATCTGGTCCTCCGAGGGTTCGGGATCGCGGGCGCTGCCCGGGTCATGGCGCCGGGTGTCTCCGGCCGCGGGATCCGTTACGTCGCGCGCGAGCGCCGCCCGGACACGGCGGACACGGATCGGGAAGCGACCTGCTCCGCCGAGGTCGTGCGCGAGCGGGTCGGGCGAGTGACAATGATCGGCGGTGATCGTGGGATGGGTTCACCCGGGCCAGCAGGCCCTTGCTCGAGGCGCGCCATGATCGAACGGGTCGAGCTCGAGGAGCACGTCGGGCTCGACGACTACACCCGGTTCCTGCATCTCGCCGAAGGCGTGCGGCAGCTTCGGTCCGAGGCGGAGCCGTGCGTCCCGAAGCTCGCCGGGCGAAGGGTCTGGATGCTGAGCTCGACGCGGCAGGGCGGCGGCGTCGCGGAGATGATGCCCCGGCTCATCTCCATCATGCGAGAGCTGGGGGTCGCCACCGAGTGGGTGGTGATGCGGACGGACCGCCCGGAGTTCTTCGCGCTCACGAAGCGCCTCCACGCGCTCCTCCACGGAGAGGGCGACCCGCGCCTCGGTCCCTCGGAGCGGGAGCTCTACGAGAGCGTGAGCAGCGAGTGCGCCCACGCGTTGCGTCCGCTCCTCGCGCCGGGCGACATCCTCGTCGTGCACGATCCGCAGCCGCTCGGGGCGGGCGCGCTCCTGAAGGCGATGCCGGGGCTGCACGCGATCTGGCGCTGCCACATCGGCCTCGAGGTGGAGTCGCCCATCGCGAGCGCCGCGTGGACCTTCCTCCGGCCGTACGCCGAACGTCACGATCACGCGATCTTCTCGGCCCCCGAGTACGTCCCCGGGTTCCTCGCAGCGCGCGCCTCGGTGATGCGCCCCACCATCGACCCGCTCGGCCACAAGAACCGCGAGCTCTCCCCCCACAAGCTCGTGGGTGTCCTCTGCAACTCCGCGCTCGTCGCCGGCGCCCACCCCGTGCTGACCCCGCCGTTCGCGCACCCGGCGCTCCGGCTCCGGTCCGACGGCACGTTCGCGCCGGCGGATCAGCCGAGCGACATCGGGCTCCTGTTCCGCCCCGTGGTGACCCAGGTCTCCCGCTGGGATCGGCTGAAGGGGTTCCGGCCGCTGCTCGACGGGTTCCTCGCCCTGAAGCGCCGCGCGGGCGACGGGGCTCACCCTCCGAGGCACCGGCGCCGCCTGGAGATCGTGCGTCTCGTGCTCGCCGGGCCGGACCCCGCGGCGATCCAGGACGATCCCGAGGCGCGCGAGGTGCTGGCCGAGCTGACCGCCGCGTACCGGGCCCTCGAGCCGGGCGCGCAGGCGGACGTGGCCGTCCTGACGCTGCCGATGGCCTCGGTGAAGGAGAACGCGCTCATGGTGAACGCCCTCCAGCGCTGCTCCACGGTCGTGGTGCAGAACTCGCTGCGCGAGGGCTTCGGGCTCACGGCCACCGAGGCGATGTGGAAGGCGGTGCCGGTCCTGGGGACGCAGGCCTGGGGGCTGCGCCAGCAGATCCGCGACGGCGTGGACGGCCGGCTCGTCACGCACCCGGACGACCCCGAGGAGCTCGCGCAGGTCCTGGACGAGATGCTGGCGGACCCGAAGCAGCGCTTCGTCTGGGGGCAGAACGGGCAGCGCCGCGTCCACGACGCGTTCCTCGTGTTCGGGCAGGTGTCGGAGTGGCTGCGGGTGCTCGGCGAGTGCGACGGCCCGGCGCGGGCCGCCGCGAGCGACGCGGTCAGACCCGCCCGCGGACCGCGATGACGCGCGCGGGCAGCGAGAACGGCGCGGTCGGCGCGCCGAGGAGCTCGCGGTACGCCTCGCGGATCGCGGCGCGCCGCTCCTCGGGCTGGGCCACGAGGTAGCCGCCGGCCGGCCCGATCCCGAAGGCGAACGGCGCCCAGAGATCGTCGAAGTCGGCGTAGCGCTCCTCGAGGTCGATGTGGCCGGTCGCGACGTCGCGGAGGCCGGCGCGCTCCCACAGCGCGACGAGCTCCGGCATGCGGCGGAAGGGGAGCCGGGCGTCGTCGGGTGCGTTCGGGTCGAAGCGCCTCGCGGCCTCCCAGAACGTCCGGACGAGGGCGAAGCCCTCCGCCTGGAACGTACAGGCCGCCGCGACGCCGCCGGGACGGACCACCCGGCGCAGCTCGGCCGCCATCCGGTCCGGCTCCTTGACGAAGGTCAGCACGAGCTGCGACAGGGCCGCCTCGAACGTGCCGTCGGCGAAGGGGAGCGCCTCGGCGGACGCGAGGCGTACGTAGGCGCCCGGGACGCGCGTGCGGCACGCGGCGACGAACGACTCGGAGAGATCGACCGCCGCGACCTTCACCGCCCCGAAGCGCTGCGCCATCACGGCGGTGAGCCCGCCCGGCCCGCACCCCACGTCGAGCACGGGCCCCGCCTGCACGCCCGCGAAGTCGAGGAAGCGCGGCGCGAGCTCGCGCGAGTAACGCCCGATGTACCGGTCGTACGCGTCGGCCGCGACTGCGAAGGTCATGGACCCGGAGTTGAGCGCCCCCGCGCGAACGCGTCAAGGCGTGACCCCCGGAAGAGCCCCGTCGCCGAGGCGCGGTCGATCAGCGTGGTCTTGCCTGGCCGGAGCGCAGCACGTCGGCGACCCTGCGACGCAGCTCTCCCGGATCGCCCTTCGGCACCCAGCCGTCGATCGCGAGCCTCGCCGCGACCTTCCTGAGCGCCTGCTCGTCGTTGGACGAGTGGAGGAGGATGCGCACGCCGCGCGTCTTCTCCCGCCCCCGGAGGACCGCCACGAGCCCCTCGCCGGAGAGCGCCGGCATGTTCACGTCCACGAGGACCAGGTCGGGCGCGTTCAGGAGCACCTGCTGCGTGGCGCCGAACGCGCCCACGTGGACGAGGACCTCGTAGCCCTCCGCCTCCAGCAGCTCCTTCGTGCAGACGAGGTGCATCTCGTCGTCGTCCACGACGAGGATCCTGGCTCGGCTCATGGCGCTCTCCTCGGGGGCGGGGTGCCCGGCAGGTGAACGGTGAACGTGCTGCCCTCGCCTCGCCGGCTCGCGACCTCGACCCGGCCGCCGAGGAGCTCCGCGAGGGAGCGGGTGATGACGAGGCCGAGCCCCGTCCCCGGGTGCGACTTCGTGGCCGCGTCCTCGAGCTGGCCGAACGGGACGAACAGGCGCGGGAGATCCGCCTCGGCGATGCCGCACCCGGTGTCGGCGACGGACACCGCGGCGCCGCCCCCCTCCCCCCTCCCGACCCTCACGCGGATCGCGCCGCGGTCGGTGAACTTCGCCGCGTTCGACACGAGGTTCACGAGGATCTGGCGGACCTTCTGCGCGTCCGAGGCGACGACGGGCGCCCCGGCGGCCTCGACCTCCACCCTCACCGGCTTCTCGCCCAGGAGCAGCCGCGCCGTGGCCGCCACCTCCGCCACGAGCTCGGCGAGGTCCACCGGGCCGATCGACACGTCCATCCGCCCCGCCTCCACCTTCGAGAGGTCGAGGATGTTGTTGACGGTGCCGCGGAGCGTGGCGGCCGCGCGGAGCAGCATCGGCAGCTTCGCCCGCACCTGCTCGAGGTTCTCCCGCTCGCAGGCCATCCGCACCAGCTCCGCGAGCGCCACGATGGCGTTCACCGGCGACCGGAGCTCGTGGGTGGCGTGGGCGAGGAACCGGGACCGGAGCTCATCCACCTTCTCGAGATCGCTCGCGCGCGCCACCGCCGCCTCGCGCTCGAGCGCGGTGCGCTCGAGGGCCGCGCCCTGCTCCTGCACCAGCTCGCGAACGGAGGAGTACCCGAGGTACCGGCCCAGCGCGTCCACGACGATCACCTCGTCGTAGACCGACGCCGCGTCGCGCTCGAGCGCGCGCTCGACCGCGGTGGCGAGCGGGACGTCGTGGGGCAGCACGAGCGGGGCGAGGTCGGCGATGCGGGTCACCGGCTTCTTCGCGTACAGCTCGTGGCCGAAGTTGCGCGCGAGCTTCACGAGGAGCCGGCCGCGCGTGAGGAGCCCCACGGGGCGCTCGTCGGCGACGAGGGCGACGGCCTCCAGCTCCGGCCGTCCGAAGAAGAGCTGCGCCACGTCCTGCACCCGCTCCTCGGGCGCGACCCACGCGTCCCCGGTGAGGAGCCGACCGAGTGACGGCGGCGACCCGTCGCGCTCGGCGTCGGGGGTCCCGTCGGCGCGCTCCGGCGGGCGACCCGCGGCGCCCAGGCTCAGCGGCTGCGAGGAGGCGAGGCTCACGCGCGCACCGCCGTCTCGCACTCGACCGCGGCGAGGGTCGCGGGCTCGATGCGGGTGCCGCGCCGCACGACGAGGCGCGTGCCCCGCCAGGCCACGTCGCGGCGGAGGAGTCCCCACATCCAGGCCCCACCGATGACGAGGTCCTTCGCCGGGACGAGCGCGAGCTCGCGCACCCGGAAGCCGCACGGCCTGAGCGCCCGCGCCGACGCCCCGTCGAGCGCGGCCTTCGCCGCGCAGGTCGTCGCGAGGAGCCCGAGCGAGGCCGGCGTGCGCTCGAGCAGGGCGGCCGCCGAGGCGAGCAGCACCGGGTTCAGGAGCGCCTGCGCGGAGTACACGAACGGTCCCACTGCCTGCCGCTGGAGCACGCTCCACCGTGCGTAGCGCGCCGCGAAGTCCCGGACCGTCCGGCGCTCGCTCACGTTCTGGATCGGCCGCTGCCCGACGGCGACGCGCTTCCCGAGCGCGCGGCCCACGAGGAGCCCGAGCACGTAGTCCTCGGCGAGGACGTCCTTCACCGCCTCGAAGCCCCCGAGCGCCTCGAGGTCGCGCCGCCTGAACGCCATCGACTTCCCCACCACGATGTCGCGACCGACGAGCCGCTTCGCGGCCACCACCCCCGGCGCGACCGAGCCGGCGAGGTGCAGGTGATCGAGGAGCGAGCCGACGCGCGCCTCGCCCACGCCGGCGATGGGGTGCGTCACGAGCCCGACGGCCTCGTCCTCGAGCAGGGCCGCGATGCCGGCGAGGTAGCCGGGCTCGACGCGCACGTTGGAGTCGGACACCACGAGCACGCCGTGCCGCGCGGCCCGCGCGAGCGTGACGAGCTGGTTCACCTTGGGGTTCAGGCCCGGCTCACCGCGCTGGAAGACGATCCGGAAGCGGCCCGGGAAGCGCTGCGCCGCCTCGCGCGCGGGCCCGAGGGCGAGGTCCTCGACGCTCCGGAGGCCGAGGAGCACCTCGTAGTCCGGGTAGTCGAGCGCGGCGAACGAGGCGAGGTTCGCGGCGAGGCCGTCGTCGAGCCCGCAGAGCGGCTTCAGGATGGAGATCGGCGGGGTGTGGCGCGGCGTCCGGGCCGGCTCCCGCAGGTGCCGCCGCAGGGCCACGCACTGCACCGAGAGGAAGACGAGGCCCACCGCCGCGGCCGCGAAGAGAGCGAGGGTCGGATGGCTCGGCAAGGAGGTCTCCCGTTCCGCGAACGCCGCGCGCGGGCGTCGCACCGGAAGATCCTGGACGGCCGGCGTGGCTCCGCCGCGACGGGCAGGTGACGGTTCAGCGTTGCTCGCCTGGGCGTGCCCGTCGCGCGCGGGCAGCGCCAGCGCCATCAGGCAGCGGCCGGCAGCGGCCGGGCGGCCGGCGCCGCGCTCGGGCGGTCGAGCTCGAGCCGGCGCTCGGCGACGATCCGGCCGTGCGCGTGGACGAGCACGCGGCAGGAGCAGAGCTCGGGCGTGCTCCCCGCGTTCATGACGTGGAGCGGCCGACCGGCGCGGGACGGCAGCACGACGGAGGACGCCGCGTGCCGGTGACCGTGGGCGACGAGATCGCAGCGGCCGGCGAGCGCCTCGAGCAGGTCCCGCCCGCGGGCGAGCTCCGCCGCGTTGGGCCAGCCGAGCCAGCTCGCGAGCCGCTCCGAGAGGTGATCCTCCGGGAGCGGGAGCAGGTGGTGGTGCAGCATGAGGGCGACGAGCGTGCCCGGCGGCGCCGCACGCACCGCGGAATCGACCGCGGCGATGTCGCCGTCCGAGAGCTCGCCATGAGCCGAGAGGAGCGCCCGGTTGTGGGGGGCCGTGGAGTCGAGCCGGACCACGTGCAGCCCGGGCCGCGCCTCGACGGCCACCCTGACGGGCGGCATGAGGCGGCGCGCGACGTCCTCGCCGAGCCGGTCGTGGTTGCCCGGCACGACGACGGTCCGGTCGCGGAGCGGCGCGAAGATCGCCTCGAAGGCGGCCAGCTCGGCGCGGCGTCCACGGTGGGTGACGTCGCCCGTCACGAGCACCGCGTCCACCTCGGCCTCGCGGAGGGCCACCGCCAGCCGGGCCACGTTCGCGTCCGTCCGCCGGTCGCGGCCGAGGTGCAGATCCGAGATGTGCGCGAGCGTTCGCTCCACCGGTCCTCCTGCCCCGGCAGCTCACTCCGCGCAGGTGACGCGCCGGTGGCGGGACGATCACGCCCTCGTGAATTCGCGCGCCGCGGACGGGTTCACGTCCCCGTCGCGTGCCCGTCCCGCTCTTTTCACGGAGCCCGCCTACCGTTCGCGCTCCCCCCCTGGAGGATCTCCATGACCGAACGCCGTATCCGACCCCTGCGGTCCCACGACTTCGCCGAGCTGATGCGCCTCGAGGAGGAGGTCTTCGGCGGGCACGGCGAGTCGGTGCTCGGGCCGTACTACGTGCGGCTCTGCTGCGAGTTCTTCGCGGACACCTGCTTCGTCGCCGAGGAGAAGGGGCGCGCGGTCGGCTACGTCCTCTGCTTCGTGCGCGGGCGCGAGGCGTACTGCACGACCCTGGCGATCGCCCCCGACCTGCAGGGGTCTCGCGTCGCCGTCCAGCTCCTCCGCGCGCTCGTCGCCGAGCTGGGGACGCGCGTCGACGCGTGCTGGTTCACGGTGAAGGAGGACAACGTCGCCGCGCGCGCGCTCCACGCCGCGCTGGGCGCCCGCGACGTCGAGATCCGGGAGGACTTCTACGGACCGGGCGACCGGCGGATCGTGTCGCGCATCGAGCGGGCCGCGTTCGAGCGCCTCGAGACGCGCATGCGCAGGCTCGGGATCGTGGAGCGCCAGGCGGTGATCGCGGGGGCGGCATGAGCGAGCTCGTCCGGCTCGCTCCCGCCGCCCGGGACCCCGCCTCCCGGCGCGTCGCGCGCGCGGGGGCGCGCCTCGCCGGGCTCGGCCTCACCACCCTCGAGACGGCCGGCCGGGTCCGCGGGCTCCCGAGCGTCGCATCGCAGGACGGCGCCCGAGAGCGCGCGCTCGTCCTCCGGGACGCGGCGCGCCGCGTGCTCGACCTCCACGGCATCGAGGTGGAGGCGGACGGTCCGCTGCCGTTCGGGCCGGTGATCCTCGCCGCGAACCACGTGAGCTGGCTCGATCCGCTGGTGGTCGCGAGCCTGCTGCCCTGCGCGCCCGTCTCCAAGCTCGACGTCGCGAGCTGGCCGGTGATCGGCACGATCGCGCGCGAGCTCGGGGTGGTCTTCGTCTGCCGGAGCGATCCGGCGAGCGGCGCGCGCGCCCTCGTCACCGCGGCGGAGACGCTCGCGCACGGGGTGAGCGTGCTCAACTTCCCCGAGGGCACGACGACGGACGGCACGGACGTGCTGCCGTTCCGGCCGGGGATGTTCGGGCTCGCCCTTCGCGCCCGCGTGCCCGTCGTCCCCGTGGCGCTCGCCTACGATCCCCCCAGCCTGGCGTGGGTCGGAGACGCCACGTTCCTCCCGCACTACCTGACGGTCGCGTCGCGCCGCCGCGCGCGCGCCGTCGTCCGACTCGGCACGTCGATCCTCCCCACCTCCGGCGATCGCGCCCGGGACCTCGCGCAGGCGGTCCATGCGGAGGTCGTACGTCTCCTGAAGGAGCCCTGATGCCACAGGCATCCGCGTTCGAGTACCTGAGCGGCGGGCAGATCCCGTTCTTCCGGCTGCCCACCGCTTCCGCCGCGAAGGTCCCGCCGGGGACGGCGGCGGTCCTCCTCGGCGTCTCGTTCGACGGCGGCACCACCTACCAGCCCGGCGCGCGGCTCGCCCCCTTCGCGGTGCGGCGCGTGAGCGCGCTCGTCCAGGGATACCACCCCGGCCACGAGCTGCAGGTGTTCGACGCGCTCCCCGCGGTGGACGGCGGCAACGTGGTGTTCCCGCCGTTCGACGCGGCGGCGATGCGCGAGGCGGTGCAGGCCTCCGTCGCGGGCGTGCTCGCGGCGGGCTGCGTGCCGTTCCTCGTGGGCGGAGATCACTCCATCGCCCTCCCCGCCCTGCGCGCCGTCGCCGCGCGCCACGGTCCCGTGGCGGTGGTCCACGTCGACGCGCACCTCGACACCTCCGGGCCCGAGACCTGGGGCGAGCGCTTCCACCACGGGACGCCGTTCCGACACGCGCTCGACGAGGGGCTCGTGGCGGAGGGGCAGCTCCACCAGATCGGGATCCGGGGGAGCTGGGGCGGCGCGGAGGATGCACACCCCGGGCGCTCGCGCGGCGCGCGCCTCCACCCCGTGGAGGTGATCTCCGAGCGTGGCGTCCGCCGGCTCGCCGAGGAGCTCCGCCTCGCGATCGGGGAGCGGCCAGCCTATGTGTCCTTCGACGTCGACGCGGTCGATCCCGCGTTCGCCCCCGGCACCGGCACGCCGGTACCCGGTGGGCTGTCCTCGCGCGAGGCCCTGGGGCTGCTCCGCGCGCTCGCGGGGCTGCGCCTCGTCGGCATGGACGTGGTGGAGGTCTGTCCGCCGCTCGATCACGCGGACCTGACGAGCCACCTCGCCAGCCACCTCCTCTTCGAGGGGCTGGCGCTCGCGGCGATCGCCCGGGCGGCCCGCCGCACCGCGACCGCGGAGGCCGGCCGGTCGGCGGCCCGCTGAGGAGCCACGTCGGGGAGCGCCCCGACCCGGCGGCGCGCGCGGAGCGCCGGCGTACTACACCCCGGGTGCACAGGAACGGAGGCGAACATGCCGGATCTGGGCTGGAAGAGGCTGCTCTGCCCGGTGGACTTCTCGCCGACCTCGGAGTCCGCGCTGCGCGTCGCCTCGGCGTTCGCGCGCGAGCTGGGCGCGGAGCTGACGCTGCTCCACGTGCGCAACGTTCCGGGCTCGTCGATCCCCGAGGGGATGCTCGAGCCCACCGGCGAGCTCGCGCACGACCTCTCTGCGCCCGCCGACCGGCCGCTCGAGGCGTGGAAGACCGCCGCCGAGGAGCTCGGCGTACGGCGGGTCGAGGCGGTCACCTCGGTGGGCGAGCCGGCCGTGGAGATCACGGAGCTCGCCCGCCGCGCCGCGTTCGACGCGATCGTGATCGCGACGCACGCGCGGTCCGGCCTGAAGCACGCGATCCTCGGCTCCGTCGCCGAGAAGGTGGTCCGGCTCGCGCCCTGCGTGGTGATCAGCGTGACGCCCGAGGCGGCGAGCCGGCAGGGCTGACCTCCGCGCCCCGCGACGCCGAGCCCTCCGCCCCGTACTGCTTCAGCTTCCGCTTGAGCGTGGCGAGCCCGATCCCGAGCTCCGCGGCGGCGCGCGTCCGGTTCCCGCCCGCCCCCTCCACCGCCGCGAGGATGTACTCGCGCTCGACGTCCTCGAGCGGGCGCGTTCGTCCCGCCGGCCTCGGCCGCGGCATCGCCGCCCGCAGCTCCTCCGGGAGATCCTCGACGTCCACGCGGCTGCCCCCGCTGAGCGCGACCGCGTGCTCGATCGCGTTCTGGACCTCCCGGACGTTCCCGGGCCAGTCGTGGCGGAGGAGCTGATCGGCGGCGCGCGGCGTGAACCCGGTGAGCCTCCGCTTCATGCGACGCGCGGTCTCCGCGAGGAACACCCGCGCGAGCGGCAGGACGTCCTCCGGCCGCTCGCGCAGCGGCGGCACTCGCAGCTCGATCACGCGCAGCCGGTAGAAGAGGTCCTGGCGGAACCGGCCGGCCGCCACCTCGTCGGCGAGGTTGCGGTTCGTGGCCGCCACGACCCGCGCGTCCACCGCGCGCGAGCGGGTCTCTCCCACGCGCCGGATCTCCCTCTCCTGCAGGGCCCGCAGCAGCTTCACCTGCATGCCCGGCGAGACCTCCCCGATCTCGTCGAGGAAGAGCGTCCCGCCGTTCGCCGCCTCGAAGAGCCCCGCGCGATCGCGGTCCGCGCCCGTGAAGGCGCCCCGGGCGTGGCCGAACAGCTCGCTCTCGAGCAGGGTCTCGGTGACCGCGCCGCAGTTCACCGCCACGAAGGGGCGGCCGGCCCGGGGCGACTCCTCGTGGATGAGCCGGGCGATCCGCTCCTTGCCCACCCCGCTCTCGCCCGTGATGAGCGCGGTGGACTCGACCTTCGCCACGCGCAGCGCGAGGTCGAGGACGCGGTGCATGGCCTCGCTCCGCACGACGAGGCCGGAGCGCTCCTCCGCGCCCGGGGCGAGGCGCGAGAGCTCCTGCCGGCGGGCGCGCAGCCGCCGCTCGGCGCTGCGCAGCGCGGCGCTGACGCCCTCGAGCGCGCGGTCCACCGACGCCTTGTCGTAGAACTCGAGGTCGGGCTCGATCGCCGCTCCCCACTCCTCGCGCGAGCGGCCGACGAGGTGGCAGGCCGGCGCCCCCGCGCCGCGGCAGCGATCCTCGACGCAGTAGATCGCGCGGCCGTTCGCGAACGAGAGGTAGCCGCTCGCGAACCCGGCGAGCGTCCAGCAGACGGGCGCGTCGGCCTGGCCGAGGTGGAGGAGGTGCTGCTCCGCCTCGTACGACTCGTGCCAGATCGCCTCTGCGAAGGGCGCGGGGCCGTCGGAGGCGGATCGGACCGGCTGCTCGATCACCACGAGCCCCTGCAGCATGTGGAGCCGCCCGCCGGCGATCTGCCACTCGCGCTCGCTCTCCCACGGGAACTCCGAGCGCAGGCTCTCCGCCGTGCGCCAGCCGTGGGCGTAGCCGAAGCGCGTGAGGATGCCGCGCGCCGCGGTGAGGCCGAGGGTGTCGATGAGCTCCTTGCGCAGGATGCCGAGCGCCACCGCGTCGAGCAGGAGCGCGCGCTGCCCGGCGAACCGGATGATCCCTCCCGCGGGATCGAAGGTGAGCAGCTCCCTGAGATCGAGGTCCATCGCGCGCATCGGCCGTCTCCCGCCCTGATCGAAGTGAGCCGGATCGTATCATTCTGAGCCGGTTCACGATCCCGGCCCTTCCGTGATCGCCAGTGTTTCCGACAGTTTACTGCCCCGGGGCCGTGGGCCCGCCAGGTGCAATCTCCTATCCCCGGACAACGAGCCCGGAAGGGCGACAGGAGAAAAGATGGCTCAGGAGAACTGGCAGGTCGACGGCGCGCACTCGGGCATCCACTTCACGGTCCGGCACATGGTGATCTCCAAGGTGCGCGGCAAGTTCACGCGCTGGAACGCGAGGCTCGCGCTCGACCCCGCGGACCTCTCCCGCTCGACGGTCGAGGCCGAGATCGAGGCGGCGAGCATCGACACCGGCGTCGCCGACCGCGACACCCACCTGCGCTCCGGGGACTTCCTCGACGCGCAGAAGCACCCCGCGCTGAAGTACCGGAGCCGCCGCGTCGAGGTGCTCTCGCCGGAGCGGCTGCGCGTCACGGGCGACCTCACGATCCGCGACACCACGCGCGAGGTCGTCCTCGACGTGGAGTACGGCGGCCGCGGCAAGGATCCGTGGGGCAACGAGCGGAGCGGCTTCACCGCGACCACCTCCCTCAACCGCAAGGACTTCGGCCTCACGTGGAACCAGGCCCTCGAGACCGGCGGCGTCCTCGTCGCGGATCGCGTGGACGTCGAGATCGAGCTGCAGGCCGTCAAGCAGGCCGCTGCGAAGGTCGGCTAGCGTCGTGACGCTCTGCCCCGAGCTGCGCCGCCTCGCCGGCGAGCACGCCCGCTGGCTCGCCAAGATCGCGGACCTGGGCGCGGCCGACGCGACGAGGAGCGCCGAGCGGCTCCTCGACCTGTGGGACGCGGAGATCCTGCCGCACTGCCGCGGCGAGGAGGACGTGCTCCTGCCCGAGCTGGCGCGGCGCGTCTCCGAGGCGGACGCCGTCATCGTGTTCACGCTCGGCGACCACGTGGTGCTGCGCCGTCTCGCGCGCGAGCTGCGCGCGGCGGCCGGGCCGGCGCGAGGGGCGGTCGCCGCGAGCCTCGCGCGCAAGCTCGAGGAGCACGCCGCCTTCGAGGAGCGGACGCTCTTCCCCGCCCTGCAGGAGACGCTCGGGTGCGCGCGCCTGGCGGAGCTCGCCGCGGAGCTCGCGCGCCGGGCAGGGAGCGCGGGCCCCCGGCGCGCGGCTAGATGAAAGGCTCGAGAGCCATGCACGACCCCACCCACCATGCGACCGGGCGCATGCCCGTCCTCTTCGTGGGCCACGGCAATCCCATGAACGCGATCGAGGACAACGCGTGGAGCCGCGGCTTCCGGGCGCTCGCAGCGGAGCTCCCCCGGCCGAAGGCGATCCTCTCGATCTCCGCGCACTGGTACGTGGACGGCACCTACACCACCGCGAACGACCGCCCCGAGACCCTCCACGACTTCGGCGGCTTCCCCGAGGAGCTCTACCGCGTCCGCTACCCGGCGCCCGGCGACGTCGCGCTGGCGCGGCACGTGGTCGGGCTCGTGGGCGAGCGGCGGTCGTCGCCGAGCCTGGAGTGGGGGCTCGATCACGGGACCTGGAGCGTGCTCGTGCACCTCCGGCCCGAGGCGGACCTCCCCGTCGTCCAGCTCAGCGTCGACGGCCGGCTCGCTCCGGACGAGCACCTCGCCATCGGACGCGCCCTCGCGCCGCTTCGCGACGAGGGGGTGCTCGTCATGGGCAGCGGCAACGTCGTCCACAACCTGCGTCACGCGTTCTCGGCGTGGTCCCGCGGAGACACGACGACGCCGGACTGGGCGCGCGCGTTCGACGCCGAGGTCGCGGACGCCGTGTCGCGCCACGATCGGACGGCCCTCGCCGGCCTGCTCGAGAGCGACCTCGGGCAGGCGGCGCATCCCACCCCCGACCACTACCTCCCGCTCCTGTACGCGGTCGGCGCGAGCGACCCCGGGGAGCCGGTGCGCTTCCCCATCGTGGGGTTCGACATGGCGTCGCTGTCGATGCGGTCGGTGGTGCTCGGCTGAGGATCGCTTCCCTTCCCCATCCTGCCCTCCTGCGTGACCGCGCCGGTCACAGTGTGGCCGGCCGCTCCCCTCCGCTGCGGCCGCCGCCCGGGGAATACGGGCCCGTTCGCGCGAATTTGGTCGGCACGCCTCCTGCTATCAGCCCCTCCGAACCGCGTCCGCCCAGGCGAACGCACATCCGACTGGAGAAGTCCCCGATGACCACCAAGTCCTTCCTCCTGCCCGTCGCGGCCGCGTTCGCCTTCGCGGCGGCGCCGGCGCTCGCCCAGCACGATCACGGCTCCATGCACGGCTCCATGCACGAAGGCGCGGCGCCCGCGAGCGCGGCGCAGGGCATCGCCGAGGGCACGGTCGCGAACGGCGTCCGCACGGTGAACCTCACCGTCACGGACAACGGCTTCGAGCCGTCGAAGGTGAAGGCGAAGAAGGGCGAGAAGCTGCGCCTCGTCGTGACGCGCAAGACGAACAGCACGTGCGCGAAGGAGATCGTCATCAAGGACCACGGCATCAACCAGCCGCTGCCGCTCGACAAGGCGGTCACGGTCGAGCTCGTGCCGGCGAAGTCGGGCGAGATCCGCTTCGCGTGCGGCATGGACCACGTCAGCGGCGTGGTCTTCGTCCCGTAACGCTCCGATCGGCCCGGCGCGGAGGTCTCGCGCCGGGCCGTCGTCTTCTCTCCGAGCTGCCGCGGCCCGACCTCCTCGCCGGCCGCGAGCGCCGCCTACTTCGCTTCCTTGCCGCGCAGCCGGTGGTAATCGGCCATCGTCTTCGCGTCCGCCGCCAGCTTGTCCGCGTCCTTGGCGAGCTGCGCGCAGTGCTTCTCCATCGTCGCGACGTCCTTGGGATCGCCCCGAGACTTCTTGTACTCCGCCGCCATCTTCCGGTGGATGTCGGCTTCCTTCCGCCACTCCGCCGCGTTCTCGTCGTAGATCTTCGCGAGCGCCGCGTGATCGGCCGGCGTCTCCGGCAACTTCATCATGCGGTCCTCGCGCGTGGGGTCGGCCGCAAGCCCCACGCTCGTCGAGATCAGGGCTGCCAGGAGCCCTGCCAGCATCACTGCCACGAGTCTCATGACTTCCTCCTGTTCCGGCGCGATCGCCTCCCCGCCGCTCCGCCTCACCCCGCGCCGCTCCTACCGGTACACCAGGGCGATCCCGATCTCTTTCCTGCATCAAGCGGGCGACACGGCGCCACTCCCGGTGGATTCCCCCGGGCGGCCGAGCCACGCGGAGCTTGCGGTCGCGACACCGAGACAGCCGGGGTGAGGGGCCTCACGCCGGCCGTCGGCCCGACCTCCGAGGCGTGATCCGCCGGGTTACGGTGTGGCCGCGCTGGCCGGGGCGACCGGCCCCGGGGCGCCTCCGGCCGCGCGGAGGGCCGCCGTTTCGCGCGATCCGCGCTCGGCCGGCCATGGCATGCCAGGTGCTAAAGGGGGCAGCGACCATGCAACCACACGATCCGACGGGCCACCCGCGACGACTTCTCGTGCGAGCGATGGCCGCCCTGCTCCTCCTCGCGCCTCAGGCGCGCGCGGACGCGCCGGCCGGGGCGGGCGCAGGCCTCGTGCTCCCGAGCGATCCGGTGCTCGCGGGCCTCCTCGAGCAGAGCCTCGCGGCTCGCCCCGAGCTCCGCCAGGCCGACGCCGCCGCGCGCGCCGAGCGAGAGCGCATCCCCCAGGCCGGCGCGCTGCCCGATCCCGTGCTGACCCTCGGGATCCAGAACGACGGCTTCGGCGAGATCATGGTCGGGAAGATGGAGACGAGCTTCTACCAGGTGATGGTGAGCCAGGGCCTCCCCTGGCCCGGCAAGCGCGGCCTGCGCACCGACGTCGCGCGCCTCGCCGCCGACGAGGCCGGCGCCTCGCTCTCCCGCGCCCGCCTGACGACGGAGGCCGACGTCCGCCGCGCCTACCTCGACCTCCTGCTCGCGCGGGATCGGCTGGACCTGCTCGCGCGCCTCGAGGGGATCTGGACCACGTCGGCCGGCTTCGCGCGGTCGCGCTACGAGTCCGGCGAGGGCGCCCAGTCCGACGTGCTCCGCGCCCAGCTCGAGCTGAACCGGCTGCGCCAGCGGCGCTTCGGCCTCGAGGCGCAGGAGCGGACCGCGGTCCAGACGTTGAACCGGCTGCGCGGCAGCCCCGTCGACGAGCCCATCCCGACCTCGACGAGCGTGCGCGACCTCACGCTCCCGGAGCTCCCTGCCGTCGACGCCGCGCTCGCGGACGCGCTCGCGCGCAGCCCGGAGCTGGCCCAGGCGAGGCTCGGGTCGGCGCGGGCGGAGAAGTCCGTCGCGCTCGCGCGGCGCGAGCGGTTCCCCGATCTGAGCGTGAACGCCGGCGTCATGCCGCGCGGGCAGCTCGAGCCGATGTGGCTGGCGAGCGTCTCCATCGGGTTGCCGGTGTGGTCGCACCGGAAGCAGAACCGCGCGGTCGCCGAGAGCGCGGCGCGGGCCGAGGCCGGCGCGAGCGCCGCCCAGGCGATCGAGCAGGTCCTCCGGCTGCGCGTCGCCGAGCGCCGCACGGCCTACGCGGCGGTCGCGGACACCGCCCGCCTCTTCCGCGAGGGCCTGCTCGTCCAGTCGCGCGCGACCGCCGAGAGCACGCTCGCGCAGTACCGCGTCGGCAAGGTCACCTTCGCCTCCGTGCTCGAGGCGAACGCCGGCTACGTCGCGGACGAGGACGGGTTCCTCGGGGCGGTCGCCGAAGCGCAGCGGATCGCCATCGGCGAGGCGGAGGTGAGCCTGGATCCGGTGGGCGCCCCGGGCGCCGGCGGAGCGATGGCGACGGGCGGGGTGCCCGGGGCGGGCGCCGCGGGCGGCGGAGGCGCGGGGGTGGCGAGCGCGGCGGCCGCGCCCTCCGCGGCGGCGGCCTCCTCGTCCGGCTCGATGACCTCAGGGATGTGAGACACGGAGAAACGATGAACACCGAGACGAACCACCCGAGCCCCGCTCACCGCCGCACCTTCGGCCTGCCTGCGCTCGTGCTCGCCGTCCTCGCCACCGCGGCGGTCGCCGGCGGCGCCGGCTTCTTCGTGGCGACGCGCGGGACCGGCGACGGCCACGCCCACGCCGGCGCGGCCACGGCGGCGAAGGAGCAGTGGCAGTGCCCCATGCACCCGAGCATCGTCCAGGACCACCCCGGCGACTGCCCGATCTGCGGCATGAAGCTCGTCAAGGTCGAGGCGGCCGGGGCCGGCGCCGCGCCGAAGAGCAGCGCGCCCACCGCCCCGCAGAAGGACCAGTGGCAGTGCCCCATGCACCCGAGCATCGTCCAGGACCACCCCGGCGACTGCCCGATCTGCGGCATGAAGCTCGTGAAGGTGGAGGGGACCGGCGCCGGCGCCGGTGAGCCGGACGAGCCCGCACCCGAGGGGCTCTCGGCGGTCACCATCGACGCCGCGCGCCAGCAGCTCATCGGGCTCAGGGTGGCGCACGCCGAGCGCGGAGCCGTGGGCGGGTCGTGGCGCACGAGCGGCCGGGTGGCGGTCGACGAGACCCGCGTGCACCACGTGAACGTGAAGTTCTCCGGCTTCATGGAGAAGGTCTACGCGGACTTCATCGGGCGCCCCGTGAAGGCGGGGGAGCCCCTCTACTCGATCTACAGCCCCGAGCTCCTCGCCGCGCAGCAGGAGTACCTCCTCGCGCTCGACACGCGGAGGCGGCTCGCGGCGTCGGGCGGCATGAGCTCGGACGGCGACGCCCTCGTCGCCGCCGCGCGCCGCAAGCTCGAGCTGTGGGACGTGCCGCGCTCGGAGATCGCCCGCATCGAGCGCACCGGCGAAGCCACGCGCACCCTCACGTTCTACTCGCCGGCCGGGGGCGTCCTGACCAAGAAGGACGTGGTCCCGGGGATGCGGGTGAACGCGGGCGACATGCCCTTCGAGATCGTGGATCTCTCGCGCGTGTGGGTGCTCGCCGACGCGTACGAGTCCGACCTCCGGCACGTGAAGGTCGGCACGCCCGCCACGCTCGCGTTGAAGGCGTTCCCGAACCGCACCTTCAACGGGCGCGTGGCGTTCATCGACCCGCTCCTCGATCCGAAGAGCCGCACGGCGAAGGTGCGGGTGGAGGTCCCGAACCCCAAGGGCGAGCTCAAGCCGGAGATGTTCGGGGAGGTGGTGTTCCAGGGGACGAGCCGCGAGGGCGTGCGGATCCCCGCGGACGCGGTCATCCACTCGGGGACGAAGAGCGTCGTCTTCGTCGCGCGCGGAGGCGGCAAGTTCCAGCCGCGCGAGGTGCAGCTCGGCGACGGCGACGCCGCGTTCGTCGAGGTGGTCTCCGGGGTCGAGGCGGGCGAGGGGGTCGTGACCCGCGCCAACTTCCTCGTCGACTCGGAGTCCCGCCTGCGCGCGTCGCTCGCGGCCCTCGCGTCCCCGGACGCGGCCGCGCCCGCGAGCGCCGGGCACGCGGGCCACGGCGGCGCCACGGCCGC